>JAGVEU010000382.1 GCA_020057985.1 Calditrichota bacterium
ATAGATTCGGTAATTCAATGGTACAGGTCTCATTTGCAGTTTCCCGAATCCGCGGAAGATGACGAGTACCGGCTTCTGGCTTCAGACCTCTATGATCGCGTGATGCAGCCTCTCGCGAATGACCTTGAAGGTGCTCGCACGATTATCGTGGCTCCCGACGGCGCATTGAACCTGGTTTCATTTGCAGGTCTTATTGGCGAACGCGACGAATATCTGATCGAAAGGTATGCCATCCACTATGTGTCGTCGGGACGCGACTTGCTCCGAATGGGGCGGGAGTCCACCCGAGGTGCTGGCTTGTTGGTTCTGGGTGGTTCGGATTGCGATGCGTATGCTGACAAGCGCGATATGCCAAACGCGGTGAAGTCCAAATCCACGCGCCGAAGGAACATTTTTCTCTCTGGCGCGGCAAGTGAAGCCAGGCTGGTAGCGGATCAGTGGCGAAAAGCGTGTAGTGAGCCGGTAACGATGCTGACCGGTTCCGAGGCAAGCGAAGAGAACTTCAAGCGTGATGCCGCGGGGAAACGAGTCATTCACGTGGCGTCGCACGGATTCTACGCGTCATCAAGAACGGAGGATGCATCGGGAACCCGTGGGTGGCCTGGAATGGACACGCTGGCTGTCGGCGAGAATCGACTGTTATGTTCGGGGCTCTTGCTGGCGGGATCTAACCTCTGCGATGTGGATGAGAGTCACTCTGGAGATGAAGATGGTGTGCTGACGGCGGAGGAGGTCGCCGGAATGGATTTGAGCGGGACTGAACTGGTTGTTCTTTCGGCCTGCGAATCTGGATTAGGTAAAGTGGAAGATGGCGAAGGAGTGTATGGCCTTCGGCGCGCATTCCAGACGGCGGGTGCCCAGACGGTCATAAGCGCTCTGTGGTCTGTGTCCGATCAAAGCACGGCGAATTTAATGGGCAGCCTCTACCGCTCGCAAAGTGATAATCTTCCTCAGATCCTGCACGATATCGAACTGAGCAGGATCCACGAATTGCGAGCCAGTGGTCAGTCGGACCATCCCTTAAACTGGGCGGCTTTCGTGGCAATCGGTGATTGGAAATTCAAGAGATGATAATCCCCGGGAGTCCGGGGTAGTTTGAGGCATTGAGGTGGCAGAACCATCGGCAGACGGTTGGAATACGCTTCTGGAGCTTGCCCAAAAGGGTGACAGCAAGGCTCTCGATGAATTGTGCCGAAAAATAGGTGCAAGATTGGCGACTATCGTACAATATAGACTACGAGGGTGGCCATCTCAGGCACTCGAGGACATTGTTCAGGACACACTCATGATATTTTACAATAAAATAATGCAGATTGACTCCAATCCACATCTCTATGCTGTCCGCATTTTGAGCAACAAGATCGGTGATGCATTGCGGAGTCATCAGAGTTCAAGGGAAGTGTCCTTCGAACGATTGGGAGAGGATGTTACTGCACCGGACGGGTTGTTTCGGCGGGAAATAGCGGTTGCGTTGACTGCGGAAGCAGAATTTGCGAGGGATGTGGAAACAATTGACCTGATTACATATTCGGCGGGCACTAAAGAAGCTGCCGAAGTTTGGACAGATCTACTTCCTGAGTGTACTTAATGGGCAGACCAGTGCGGAAATCTGGGAGTTCTTCAGGGCAGCGGAGCCGGGGCTCAAGCGTACGACCTTCGATTCCAAGGCGTGTCGCTGTCGAGAACGGTTATGGAGATTAGTCAGAGGACAGATCCAGGAGTAGGGGTATTTTAATGACACATTGTACGGACCAGAACTTAGGCAGACTCCTTGCTCATTATGAGAACGGCGGACTCGGCGAAGAAGAGAGCAAATTCTTCGAGTTGCATCTCATGGAGTGCGATTATTGCCACGAGAGGCTCATAGAGATGAGACCCGTCGTCAGTGCCTTGCATAACCACTCTGAGGAATTCGTGGAGCACCTACGTCAAGAGGGCGTGCAGCTCGACGAACTCAAGCGACAGTGGATGACGTCATGTCGCAGGCGTGGTTTTCTTTCCGATCTGCGAACGAAGTGGTCGCTTTTCTGGGAGAGCCTGATCAGGCCTCGCGTGTGGATTCCCGCGACGAGTACAGTAGCAGCCGTGTTCATAACCCTGTTCAGTTTCCTGCCGAAAAACCAATTAGTTCCAACCAACTATCTTGCCTATCTCGCCTTCGATAAGCTCAGTTATCAGTCCATGGAGCTTCGGGATAGCCCCGAAACCGACGCACACACACAGTTTGAGAAAGCGATGGCGTACTATCTGGTTGATGACTATGCCAGCGCGGCTGCGCAGTTGCAACGTGCTGTGGAGATGAGTCCGGACAGGGCGAATTGGTGGCTTTACCTTGGCGTATGCTACTATCTTCAGAACATGCCCGATCAGGCGATTCCGGCACTGGCCAAAGCAGACTCTTTGTCCGAACTATCTCTTCAGATCAAGGCAAGATGGTATCTGGCACAAGCTTTGTTGGCAAAGGGGGATGCAGGCAAGGCTGTTCCACTCTTGAAATGGATCCAAGCACAAAACCGGGCATATTCCGGGAGGGCGGATACTCTGCTGGCAAATGTGGACGCCGCCGACAAGCAAAAAACGAGGCACCCAAGATAGCTTCTGTTTGGTAATACTACATGATCTGACCTTTGTGGAGCCTCCGGTCGAAATGGCCGGAGGTTTTATTATTTTCTCGCGGGTGTTGGATAAGCAATCAATTCAACTCGCAACATGCGGAGGTTAAGTATTTGAGTCGATCCTGAAGGAGGAAGGAAGGATATCCTAATGAGACTAAAGGACTTATTAGAGCACACGATCCGGCAATCCCCTCATCCAGCCTAACGATTTTCGATTGTTACTGCAAGGTTTCGGGTTTTCGTCCAATAACATCGGTAGGGGCCGCTTACCGGTTCGACAACCGGCGAATGGCCGCTTGTCACTACTGCCAACCCGTTGGCAGATCACGCCGAAGCGACCACACCGCTGATGACTAATTCCGAAATCCAGAATCTGAAGGAGAACACCATGTCAGCTCTAAAGCGTACTGTACTTCTCGCTGCGTTTTTCGCGTTTGATTCATTGATCGCGTTTGCACAGCATAATTTTCCACCGACGGACGACTCTTATGTAGGTCAAAACGACTGTGTCACAAACTACGGAACTGACCAGAGGCTGCGGACTAGAAATAGATTCGGTGGTGGAGGTTCGGAACACTGGGAAGTGGATACGGCCATCAAGTTTAAGCTGTGGTCAATTCCTCAGGGGACGACCATAATTTCCGCACGATTGAATCTGTACTACTACGCCAATTGGGATAATAATCCGATTGGAAGGAATCTACCGCTATACCGCTTGCTGAGTGATTGGGGTGAGGACACGCTGACTTGGTGTAATCTGCCCGAGCGTGCTCCGACTGAGTCCGCAAGTTCTGTTGTACCGCGTTCGTTCGGTTGGATGAGTTGGGATGTTACTGCGGACGTACAGGATTTCGTCAATCGGTCATCCCCTAATTATGGATGGTTCCTGACAGATCCTGTTCCCTACAGCAATTACAACATTCCCCAGACTTGGTGGTACAGTAAGGAACACGCAGATCACCGGCCTTATCTTGAAGTCGTTATAGCAGGAGACAACCGAGCACCCGTTGCGGAAGCAGGTGACACATATGGCGGATCAGTTGGACAATCCATGACCTTTGATGCGTCACAGAGCCACGACCCGGATCCCGGTGATTATATCGCGGGCTATCGGTGGGACTGGAACAATGACGGTACATGGGATACCGGATGGTTAGAAAACCCGGTCATCATGTACTCCTACGACAGCACATACCACGGACAATTGAAACTCGAAGTGCGCGATAGCCACGATGCGACAGGGATAGACTCGGCGCGAGTGGACATCAGCGTCGTAAGCGGAACGCAAGTTCCTGACGAGCAAATCGTGACCGATTACTCTCTGATGCAGAACTTCCCGAACCCCTTCAACGCAGTAACCACGATCTTGTTTGATCTTCCGAATGCTGGATATATCTCTCTATGTCTATTTGATGCTCTTGGTCGCGAAGTGGCTGTGCTGGAAGAGGACAATCTTCAAGCTGGGAGTCATCGTGTCACGTTTGACGGTTCCAATCTGGCAACAGGTATGTACTTTTGCCGCCTTCGATCCGGCTCGTTTGCGGACACCAAGAAGATGCTGCTCGTGAAGTGAGAAGTCGGCGCGACACCAAAAGTCCGGCAAATATAGCCGAAGAACTGTCGGTACTCCTGCTCCACTTAACATAATCAGCTGCGCTCAGTTGAAGCTTTGAGATCAATAACATTCCGTACAACTAATAGAGAATTGAGAGGTTCAGAATGAAAACTCGATTTATTGTCACTGCTCATTTACTGCTTGCGGCATGTTTTCCCCTAGCTTTCGCGCAAGCACAAAGCCAGTCGACTGAAAAGCAGATTACAGTTGCTGCTGACTCGTTGCCTGAAATCATACAATTCAGTGCCGAGTCTCTGACGAAAGAACCACCACTCCTAACGCCAAAAAACGGATCGCCATTGATAACTGTAACGGACTATTTTTGGATGGACTTCAATCCTTCCAGCAATGACCACACTATTGACGGCGGATGGTTCGAGGGATCTGAATCCTGGAATTGCGCCCGCGACGCTTGGGAACCTAACGGAAATGGCGATCCATTTGATGACACACCTCAGGTTGGATGGTGCGCTCTTCACGGAATCTGCTGCGAAGTGCGACACGATCAAGACCTATCTGACGGTACATCCTCTCTCGGTGCATGGTGCAGTTGTGCAAAAGAGACCGGCGGTGCAACATCAGATGAAGATTCTTATGGTTGGGTTTCGATCAGCCAGCCCTTCGATCTCGGCGGATTTGTGAATACGTCCCTTCCTGGATTTCAATTCAATGATGTCTCATGCTGGTTTGACTACAAGATTGATGCGCGTGATGCAGGAGGCGCTCAAGATTTCAATGACACACGCAGCTGTGTCTATTTCAATATCTATCTAAGTGACGGCACAAATGAGTGGCCGTTGGCATATCGTTTTCGATCAGACGCAGATGATGCACCTCCGGAAACGCACGGTGGTTACGCAATGGACTTATGGGATCCCTCATATGCGGCACCACACGGTGCCAATCCTGACTACACCTATAACGATATTGGAATCAGTGGGTATGTTACAGGATATGACGCACAAGGACAGGCACTCTTTGCTCCGCTTTACGAGCTTTTCAATACTTACGGTAACTCGTACACTATCAAATTCAAGCTCAATGTGAATCTGATCGGAGGGTGGGGTGGTGGATCTGAGAGATATCGCTTCTGGGTTGATGATGTGCAACTGGGATGCGTTTACCAATACGACACCCCGCAGCCGACGATACAGTTCTTCACAGATCCGAGCGACGCTGGGAGCATCGTGTTCGACGGCAGTACATTCACAAACGGACAGAGCACTACTCGAGCTAACGGAATCTATCCGGTCTCGGCTTCCCCTGCAACTCATTATGCTTTTCAAAGTTGGTCCACGACTGCTGGAGTAAGTGTAGCGAACTCGAATGCCCAGTCTACTTCGTCAACTGTTACAGATAACGGCAGCATTACTGCACACTTCAATTGGACCAATCATGCTCCCAATACGCCGGGTACCCCTTCTGGTCCAACGTCCGGATCCGCTGGTGTTCTGTATACATATTCCACGTCAACGAGCGATCCGGATGGCTGCGATATCTATTATTTGTTCGACTGGGGAGACGGCAGCAATAGTGGATGGGTGGGCGCGAGCTTTCCACACAGTTGGAACGTGGCAGGGACATACTACGTCAGGGCAAAGGCCAAAGATCATCATGACGCGGAGAGCGGGTGGTCATCTTCGCTCACGGTAATCATCGTAGGTCCGCGGACGATCCACTTCTACGTCAATCCGACGTCCGGTGGCAGAATAGTCTTCGACGGGACCCCATTTGACCACGGTTCGACGACACAGCGCTCGGACGGACCCTATCCCTTGTCCGCTTTGCCCAATTCCGGCTTCTTTTTTCTGCAATGGCAGACAAGCGGGGGAATTACTGTGGATAATCTATACACAACTCCTACGACTGCTCACGTAACAGGCAACGGTGACATAACCGCCGTCTATAATCGTCCGCCGACCGTGCCGAATCCTCCCAGTGGGCCACCAACGGGCTTTATTGGAATCGCTTACACCTTCTCCGCGCAGACTGTCGATCAGGAGGCCGATCACATCTATTATAAATTCGACTGGGGTGACGGAAGTGCAAGCGAATGGCTGGGTCCTATTGCTTCGGGAGTTACCTTTCAGACGACGCACAGTTGGAGCACAGCCTCAACGAAGTTGGTCAAGGTCAAGGCTAAGGATGAGCACGACCGCGAGACAAGCTGGTCAGGCACAACCGGGATCATCATCTATGACTTCACCGCTATCCCGCACTACGCCGTTGTGATCGGTGAGTGGGATTACCCACCGCTAATAAACAGTGATGTTCCCGAGTGCTTGAACGATGCTCTGGGCGTGCAGGCGCGCCTGACAAACACGGACGAATGGCCCGCAGATCATGTGCGCTTCTGAGAAAACGGATCAGCCGATGACGTGCGGTCGGACCTCCAATGGCTGCGTGACACGGAGACCGCGACCACGGTATCGTTAATCTTCTACAGCGGCCACGGTGATCAGGTCGCGGACGACAATGGCGACGAAACTGATGGCCACGATGAGGTCCTGCTCTGCTCCAACTTGAGCTTCATTCGTGACGACGAGTTGAAGACCCTTCTGGACAGCTTTGAGGGAGCGGTAGTGGTCATCATCGAAGCCTGCTACTCAGGTGGCATGCCCGCCTTGCTTGTGAACAAGACCGGTGATTACGGGCTGACTACCGAATTGTCCGGCACAAACCGAATCATCATGACGTCAAGTCTAGAAGGCCAATCGTCTCATGGTGCCGCCGGATACTACTCGCTATTCCCCTTATACGTCCTTGCTGGCTGGGATGGGCCCGCTGATGCCGACCAGGATAACACCATCACGGCAGAGGAGACTTTCAATTACGCCAGTGCGGAAGTCCTAAACTGGATAAATATTCATCAACCCGGCTGGATCCAGACGCCCGCGATCTTCGACAACTACCCGGGGGAACTGCCGATTCTGGTGCGCAGCCAGGGTGTGAATCTGCCTCCCGCGGCTCCGACCAATCCTAACCCTCCGGATGGCCAGTACAGTGTAGTCGCCGATATCGAGTTGCGCTGCACGGTGAGCGATCTCGACAGCTCTCCACTTCTGGTTGGCTTCTACTGGGATGAAGACACGGTTAGCACATTCATCGGGTTTGACGATAGTGTTGCCAGCGGAGGTCAGGCGGTCATGGCCGTTTCCGGTCTGAGCCCATTTACTCACTTCCGATGGCACACAACCGCCAGCGACGGCTTTGAAATCATCGAGTCGGATGTCTGGGAGTTTGATACTGGGCCACAGCCCAATCAACCTCCAACAGTTGCTTCAGTTCCCTCGCCGGCAATGAATGCCATGAACGTGGACCTCGACATCCCTCTGCAGTGGCATTGCAGTGATCCCGACTCCGCGGACATGGTAACTTACCAAGTTTACTTCGGAACTGATTCCACACCGTCTTACGCCGGTTCTGTCGGACCATTCCCGGCGTCCGATAGTGTTCACACTTTCAACATTCCGCACTTGGACAATAACACATCCTATTACTGGAGAATTGTCGCTACGGATGATCACGCTCATGCGACCACCGGACCGACTTGGCATTTCACTACAATCCCCAACCGTCCCCCTCAAGTCTCCAATCTTTCTCCGCATGACAGTGCAACCAATGTGAGTCTCAATCCTGAGCTCTGTGTCATGGTTGCGGATCCAGATTCAGATGCGATTACAGTACGTTTCTACGGATGCGGTCCATCGGCATCTTTCACCACGAATTCGGAAGCGGAGTGGGATGTAGGCACTTACGGCGACTCCACAACAACCGATGGCAGCGGTACTCTTCAGTTGGCGTATGACCTATCTTTCTATGGGAATGGAACTCAAGATACGATTATTTCCACAAACACCCAGTTGTCCACGGACAGGAATTATCACAATCTTACGATACAATCCGGTCGTACACTCGATGTAGCAGGTCACATTATCCGAGTATCAGGGACTCTGCTCAACTATGGAACGATTACGGACAACATTTCAGGCGGCGTCGGTGGTCCCGGCGGTGCCAGTGGCAGAGGCCAGGATCCATGGCAAGACTCCACTCCACATGGTCCAACGGATCCGGAGCCGGGACAGGCCGGAGGATCGGGTCAGGCGTCATCAGTTCCCCAAGCTGGTCACGGAGGATCTGGTGGCGGCGGAGGCGGTGGTGGAGGAGGAGCATGGTGGAATCTCGGTGTAGCCGATGCCGACGGTGGCAACGGTGGTAGCGGAGGAGCTGGAGGACGGGGCGGCGGATACGTGAGGATCTATGCATACAATCTTGACAACCGAAGCGTGATCCACGCGGATGGACAAAATGGATCTAATGGATCTAATGGAACGAACGGAGAGCACACGGACTGGGGTATTCCCGCAAAAGACCTTGCCGGCGGTGGTGGCGGTGGTGGTGGTAAAGGAACCGGCGGCAATGGTGGAACCGTTCAAGTGTTCTATTTCAACATGGTGAATGCGGGAACCACACGTGCCCTTGCCGGAAGTGGTGGAACTAATGGAACGGGTGGCAGTGGATCATGCTTGCACCATGGTGTGGCAAGCGGTGATCATGCTGCCGGAGCGTCAGGTGGTCAAGGCGGCACAGGTGATGGCGGAACAGGTGAACATCGCAACGGTTACTGCAGCACGAACGGTGAGAATGGAAACAATCCGGCCGTACCCGTCAATGGGCATGTCTATGTCAACCAGTATCGCTACTTCTCATCTGGGACCTATGAGTCAGCTACCTTTGACGCACATACATTAGTAAATTGGACAACGGCTGAGATCACAGGCTTCTCACCAAGTGGAACCACTACAGTCGCTAAATACGGCGAGAATGTGACTGGCACGTGGAGATGGTATGACGACATAGCCTCTGTCCCCGATTCCCGTTACTTCCGTTTTCGGATCACGATGACAAGCACTAACCATATATCAACTCCAACGGTTGACAGAATCGTGATCAGTAGCGTCGGACGAGATTCTCTGCTATGCATCCTAAATAATGTGACCAGCGGAGATACCGCGTGTCATGTGTGGGCTGGTCTTGCGTCTGACTCGACCTATCATTGGAGAGCGGAAGCTTATGATGGGCATGTAACAACCGGATCTCCGGTATGGTCATTCACCACTGTTGTTTGTGATACGGTTGCTGTGAATGATGTAACTGTCCACAGACAAGGCAGTTGCATCAATATCGTCTGGTCTTCCCCTGAAGGATTCAGTGGAACTTACTCGATCTACGAGGGCACACCGTATGGCACCTGGAATCCGATCCCGTTGGCCACAGGCATTCAGCCGGTTGCAGGTCCAAATGCGATGCTCTATATTGACCCACTCATCGCAGGATTTGGCACAAAGTTCTATTATGTTGTTTCGATTTGTCCGTAACCATATTTTGTATTTCTGCTGCCGTGCATGGTCGGCGAGAATAAATGCATTGATCTTTGAACTTCTCCCCGTGGGCTGGACAGTGATTCAATTGATGGTTAGATTGTATGGGAACGAAGAAAGGAACGGGATATTTAGGATGAGACGCGTCATCTGTGCGGAGTTTACGTAAGCCGTTGTGGTGAAAGCGTTGTTGGGAGAGAGCCGGGTCAAGGTGGCCAAGAAGCATGCTCTCATGGAGAACAAAGATGGAGAGCACCAGTATGCGGCGATATAGCAAGATTCTTCAACAGGACACTCGAGGGATCATTCTGCTTCTCCTATTGTGTTCGATAGGTCTGCCCTGTCTTGCATCTCCGGCGTTCCAAAGGAGAGGTCCACACACTCTTGATGACCCACTGGGCGAGCGATACGAAGTTGATCAGACGTGGGGATTCCGATATCAGTTCGGTCGAGTAGCGCGCAAGATCGCTGCGGACGACTCGGGATACGTACACATGACGTACATGTGCTACCTGAGCCAATCCTCGAATCTCAGACACGTGTTCTACAATGGTTGGGATCCGACGACCCGAGCATTTATCTTCCCGCAAAGCGCTCTGGTGGACGCGATGTCGCGGGCTGGATATCCTTGTCTGGTCACACTCGCCTCAGGCTGGTGCTTCCCCGCCTATCATTGCATGGTGGGTCAATACTGGCGTTGCGGCATCGCCATAGACTACATGCCGCGGATAGGAGCTTTCACGACGACGTACCCATCCTCGCCAATTGGCGATGATATAGAATTCCTCTGGCCTCATGCAGCAATTGGTCGCGACAGCACGCTGCACATGGTCTGTCTGCGACAGCAGGGATCTCCGCCGGAAGAATATTTCTTATTTTGCTATGCTCAGGGACATCCGAACTGGGACGAGGAGGGACACGGGCTGGGAATTGTCTGGGATACCGTGGGGGCAACGGGCGAGTACGCGTGTTTGGATACCGTGCCGGGCTACTCGGGTTTGGATGTCACCTGTTCTCCTTTGAATGATCGTGTCGTGGTCTCGTATCTGCGCGCGGACGATCCGCTTCTTGCGACCGACCATAACTTGTGGATTCGGATTTCGGAAGACGGCGGTCACAACTGGCCTGATCCGGTGAACGTCACAACGTTCGCACCCGAAGACACGTTTCGTGCGTACATGGATTGTTCGACCATCTTTGACCGCTCCGGTGACTTCCACGTTGCTTTCGTTGCTTCTCGTGTGCTTGAATTCCCCAATGATGACTATGTGGTTTGGTCGCGCAGCTTTCAACTCCGTTCACAGCAGTAAATACTCACACAACTAATCAGGCATAACTCATCGTGCGAGGACTGTAAGTCCGGTGTAAGATTCTGGCGGCATTGACGATGATTATAATACTGGCAGAGCAGACCAAGCAGCCGATGATCTATCCGTTTCGCAAAACAAAGCGTGATGCTGTGCCATCGAATAACGAAGATAGAATGTCAGCAGGAAGTTGATGATGTCAAGTGTAACAGTATCACCAGCCACAAGATAGGAGGAACACAATAAGAACAACCTATTCCCAATTCATTACGTTGTTTTCGTGAATGTTTTCGCAAAGGCTCCCAGCATGGAAAGGTGGGATATTGGAGATCAGAGGTATTTCTTTCTACGGAACGGAATTACAAGACCAGTCCAAATTCCGTTCTGTGTAAGTAAATTTACTGACTGGAATCATACTTTACAACTAAAGAACAATCGGAGGTTATTATGAAAGGCAGAATGGTTTTGGTGATCGCAATGAGTGCGGTTTTGATTGTAGCGTTTTATGCTACCCAGAGCTACGGGCAATGCAATCAGCTTGTTCGACTCTGGGGCGGCGGCAATAACAGCGCCGACGCATTCTACTCGGCGACAGCCACTTGGGACGGCGGGGTGGTGTTGGTCGGCTACACGTCCAGCTTCGACGGAAGCGACAAAGACGTTCTTTTGGTCAAGGTTAATGCTTGCGGCGACACGTTATGGCGAAGGACCTTGGGCGGCAGTGACAATGAAGAAGCGTTCTCCGTTATCCAGACGCATGATCATGGGTTGGTTATTACGGGGTATACCCACAGCTACCCAACAGCGCAGTACAACCTGCTGCTCGCAAAATTCAGTTCAGCAGGAACTCACTTGTGGACAACAACTGTTCGGCGGGAACGGGAGTCGGTTGCAGAGCCTGCATTGGACTTCTGGGGTTATGCGGTGATCGAAGATGCAGCGTACAATTTGGTGGTCACAGGCTACATTTACCGTTCCACCCTGACAAGAAAGTCCCTTCTTTTGGCGAGGTTCAACCAGAACGGGACTTATCTCGGACTGCGCGAAGTGGCAAACTCCGTGAGCGTCAACTGGGACTACGTTGGCTACGCGGTGGCGGTGAGGTCCGATGGGGATGGTTACCTTGCGGCCGGGTATGTGTACGGGAGCAGTATCGGCCAGGATATCTTTCTAGCCAGGTTCAATTCGACTGGCGACCTCGTTGGGCACAAGTGGATCGCGCAAGATGGCCAGCCCGAGCTCGTGAACGCCTTGATCAGGCTGTCTGACGGCAGTCATGTTCTCACAGGGGTCAGCGCCGATAGCCTCGTCGTGTTCCGACTCACGCAGGATTTCGAACCTAACGAGTTTCGGCAGAAGATACAAAGCGGGAGCACCGTGGGGCACTCCGTCATTCGCACATCTGACGGAGGTTTTGTCGTAGCAGGATCCATTTTCAGCGACATCCTATTGAGTAAGTGGAATTCCAACGGCGATTGGCTCTGGACTCGGTGCTATGGGACTTCTGGAACCGAGGCGGGACAGGCAGTTGCACCAGATAGCTACGGTTGTCTTTGGGTTGCAGGCGCTGCCAACAGCACGGTCTGGTCCACCCACGGGACTGATGCGCTGCTCATGAAGTGCGACGAGAATGGTTTTAGCTGCGTAGATACCCTGATTGCACCAAGTGCAAGGGACTGGGGCTACCAGAGGGGCGAGTACGACGGGACCAACGATGGGACTCCTTTGGAGATCCGTCATTCCCCGTGGACACCCGACATCCTTGGTCCTGAGCTCCGTCAGGTCACTGTTTGCAGGAGTCGGCTCATTGTCTGTCCCGACGGTTCGGGGACTTTCCCAAACATCCAAGCCGCCATCAATTGCGCTCAGAATGGCGATACAGTCTTGCTCTGTAATGGCACCTTCACCGGCGTCGGCAACCGTAACATTGACTTCCTTGGCAAGGCCATCGTGGTCATGTCCCAGAGCGGAAATCCCGACTTGTGCATCATTGACTGCGACGGTCTCGGGCGTGGGTTCTATTTTCACTCAGGCGAAGATGCCACATCGGTGTTACAAGGGGTTACTGTTGCCAATGGACATGTGTCGTCACACACGTATGGTGGAGGTGTGCATTGCAACAACGGTTCGTCGCCTACTTTTAGAAATTGTATAATCACAGGTTGCAGCGCAGGGGGCGGTGGTGGAGTGGATTGCCGCGGTGCTTCTTCGCCGCACTTTTACAATTGCACCATTAGCCACAATAGCGCATCCAGTGGTGGTGGAGTATTCTGCTCCAACTCCTCACCAACTCTCAACACCTGCATTATTTCCTTTTCTATTTCTGGAGGAGGAATTTGCTTCACAGGGAGCCCCAATGCGGCAGTGCAGTACTGCGATGTCTACGGCAACGTGGACAGCAACTTCTGTGGACAGGTACCCGACGCCATCGGCATCTCCTGTTGCTTGAATTACAACGGCGACTCCTGCGACGTTTACTCCAACATCTCCTGCGATCCGCTGTTCTTGGGTATCACACCGGGAGGCTATAACCTTGGTGCGTTGTCGCCGTGCATTGATACAGGTGATCCGATCTTGCCTCTCGATCCAGATGGGACGATTGCCGATATGGGCGCCTCTTACTTCCATCACAGTCCTCCGCAGCCACCACCCAATGATACTTGGGAGAACGCAACGCCTCTGACGGCGCCACAACCGGGCGACTCCCTGATCGTCGCGGGATCCACGCTGCTGGCGGACATGACTTGCCGCGATTCATGTGACTTTGTTTCCGAGAGCCCCGATGTGTTCTATTCGATCACGCTGGCCGACCCCACCAAGATTGAGATGAAACTCGAAGGAGGAGCCTGCAAACGTGACATGCATATTTCGGTTTATCATGAAGAACCGGCGTGCGTGCAACCCGCGCTGTTGTGTAACGATGACTGGACCAACTTCCAGCCGCG
>JAGVEU010000154.1 GCA_020057985.1 Calditrichota bacterium
ACCAAAGCCATTTGAGCCCCACTCTGTGATGCTTGGATTCTTGCCTGCAAGGCGATTAACGGGCGGCAACCACTCCCAGGATTCAGCGTCCGTGGGGTTGCCTTCGTCAATGCGAAGACCCCGGCATTCGATCCGCGAAAACACTTCTGCTATTTCGCCGTCATCGAACTGCCGCTCATAGACAAGTCCAACGCGGCAATAGCCTGCGGGCACATTGAAGGCTTCATCCTTGTACGGATGCAATTGCGGCGCCCGGCGGTGCAGGCACTCATTTGAGCCTGGAAGACGGTGTGGAGTTAGCCAGTCAATTTGTCCGTTCGATACATGCCCTGCGGCATAGTAGATATTGCTGCGCCCCGAGCCAATATCCACTCCTTCCCAAGCGCAAAATCCTCCTTCCAAGTCTACGGAATAACACGTGCTGACGTTAGAGTAGTTATGCGCCAAAGGAATCACGTCAGACACTTCCACATAAGAATTTGCATCCCACGAGTAGGTTGCTACGGATGCTGTTCCCCGTATGAAGAAAACCTCATCGTCGTCGGTTGTCCAAGCCACGTGCAGTTCGTCGCTCCCCTCCCACGTATATGCTGAAACAGAAGTAACATTTTGCGTTGACGATTGAGGTATGACTCCGTGTGTCCAAGTCTGAAAATCATACCACACCTCGTCCGGCGCTCGCCAGTAATGAACGCCTGGTGTTGCACCGCCAGACACCGCCAACAGAACTACGGGGATAGTGCCTTCCTCTTTGACCATGAATGGACCTCTGACCTCAATGCCCTCACCACTCGGAGCCGCAACGTCCAGCTTTGCGAGCCGCCACTCTTCCTGATAGGTGGATGAAGGAATACAACTCCCCAGTATCTTGTGCTCCAGCGCCATAATTCCGTCAGGACCTCCCAGCCACGAAAGATAAACATCCGTGGCGTCTTGCTCCTCAGAACTTGCTATGGCAGGCTGCGAGCCGGGGCGCATATTTGATGTCAGCTTATAAATCCGCTGTTGTTCGTTGCAAAAGGAATTCCACGCATAGAAAACATCATCCCCGTCCGAATAGATTGTGTGATCGCCCCGACCCCGAATGAAATTCGGGCTACCGGAAGGTGCTGTTGCCGTGCTCAGAGAAGTCTGGAAAATGTGGCCGTTGTCGTGATAATAGTTGCACATGGCATGCACAGTGTGAGAGAGATTCAGTCGTCCCTCAGTCACAGTGTGAATTCCCAGCGGGGCATAAACATGATCCACCGTACTCAAGATAAACGACTTCAGCTGCAATGCGCCAGCTGCGATCTCATTTTCACTGTACTCGAGGAATGATGGATTCGGTACTGAATACGACAGTGCAGCGGCTGCCGAGACGTGGGGAGTAGCTACGGAGGATCCGTCATCCCAAAAGGTGCCACCTTGATACCAGAGAAGCCGAATTTCAGTGCCCGGAGCCCAGAGGTCAACCGTCGTCTGTCCATACGCGGCCCACCCGCAGTGCTCATCTGTGCGAGAGCTACTTGTAACTGTTATCAGGTAATCAGAAGCACAGTCAGAAGGCGTATAGCCTATCGCATCGATATCGACAGAGATATTCGGAGTGCCAACAACAGAGAGTATTCCGAGTGCACCGAATCTATCGATCTCGTCGTTGAAAGTAGTCGTACTACATGGAGCGGGAGGTTCACTAATGAAGCTCATGGTCACCGCGACAATGTTTGCACCGAGTCGGCCATTGGTGGCAATCCAGAGTGACTTCATGGTATCAATATACGTAAAGGCTCTACCCAAACGGACGTCGGTAATGTCAAACGTTGAAATGAGCAGCAGTTTGCTCCCCCAATTCGGAGCAGCTATCAATGTGTCGTTGTTGGTCTGGCATGTGACCACACCTGCAACCGCAGTGCCGTGCCCTCCCCAAAGCCAATCATCGACGTAGTACGGGCAGAATGTTGAATCTTGCCCGTTCATACCGTTGAATTCGTGCTCAGCGTAAGCGTGAAACCCGCGAATATCGTCTACCACACCGTTGGAATCATCATCCACTCCCAGCACTCCGTTGAGTTCAGCGGGATTGATCCATTGGCGATCCATAAGCTCCAAGTGATCTCGGTTGAATCCCATATCAATAACTGCGATCACAGCATCTGCGCCATAGAGGCTCTCGCTCCCAGTGGCCAAGTCCCACGCCTCAGGCGCGTCAATATCTGCGTCTGAGGGTTGTGACAGATCCCATTGAATCGGGAATTCATTATCGTTGGGAGTTACAGTCGGCTCGTACACGTGGTTCAAATGGGCTATGGATATGAAGCTCATAGAATTCAGGGTATCAATAGCAGCTTGCTCTGAAAGATCAGGGTTGATGATCTTGACCAGATAGATGCTCAGTTGCGGATATGTGGCCTCTTGTACTGCGAGGTCACCTCCGTCTATTTGCTGTTTGGCTGCCAGCAGAGCGGTGGGGTTCTTGAATTGCACAATGACTTCACGTTGGGTGTAGTTCGCCTTAAGTACCTTGCTTATGACGGTGAGAACGATGAGACAGCAGGCAACTATCTCGATTATTCCGTAACATGACCGATGAGACTTCATGATCTGACTCCTTGATGGCGAAGGTGGGAGGATTGCGAATACTTCAGAGATGTTGTATCTTCATTTGAGTAGTAGTATCTTACCAAAAAGACTCTGACCTGAATACCGAGCCTCGTAGTAGTAATAGCCTGAAGGCAGATTCCCAGCATCAAGAGCGATCTGGTGATATCCTATTGACATTGCGCCTGCAGAAATCTGCTCAACACGACGACCAGTGACATCGTAAACCAAGAGGTTCACACTGCTCGGGCGGTCCAGAATGAATCGGATGAAAGTTGATTGGTTGAAGGGATTCGGATAGTTAGGTAAGATCCTAATTTCTGGTCGTTGCGCATGGGGCTGCACAGATTCGGTAAGAGCCGACCCTGTGCGGACGACCCAAATGTCATCGGAACCTGAATGTGATGCCCGCCGGTAACCCGCGAGAGTCTGCCCGTTGTCAGGCGCGAGACAAATTGCCCGACAGTCCTCCTGGATCGGAGTACCGTATAGCTGCGACCACACCACATTCCCCCCGGAATCGCACATGACCAAAAGATAGCTGCCCCCTGTACTTCCTCCGTATATGATATCGCCGTTGGGCAATTCGCGTACCGAGTAAAACCAAGCAGGACCCAAATTCGGATAAACTCGCGACCAGAGTGTATCGCCCGAAGATGTGAGGCGCGCCGCGTATGGATTTACCTGAAAAAATCCTCCTTCGCGCGTTTGAGTTCCCGCCATGAGATAGTCACCATTGGCCGCCACATCAAGGCCATTAACGCATTCGACTAAAGAGGTTGAGCCAAAGGAGGTGCTCCATTGGACAGTTCCGGCACTGTCGGTCTTGATCACATTCGCTTGCTCAAAAAATGAGGTTCCTACCAGAAAACCTCCATCAGAAGTACTCAGAAGCGCTCCTTGTTTATAGCTTGCTGGACTTGCAAAAGTCTGTGTCCAGAGCGAGTCCCCGTTTGCCGCGAGACGAACGAGGAAAATATCAAAGTGTGCATTGTAGGATGCACCAAGAACTGCAATCTCCCCATCCGCAGTACCCGCAATACTCCATCCCTGCTCTCCATAGATTGATGTTGGGACGCACAGAGACCATTGCACCGCTCCGGCACTATCCGTCCTGACAACACTGATGTTGCCAATCACGCCGCAGTCGCCAGTCATCGCAAAGCCTCCGTCTTCCATGGCGATGGCGGAACGAATTTCACTGTGAAATGCAGCATAACGCCGCACCCATAGTTCATTACCATCATAATCCAACCGAATGAGCAGAGCACCATTGGTGCTATCCGGCGCCCGCCCCTTTCCTCCTACAACGAAGCCGCCGTCCGCCGTAGGGGCGATAGTGTAGGCATCATCATTCTCCGAGCTGGCATACGTGTACGTCCACAGCGTATCCGGCGGCTGAGCATTTAGAACCCCGGCAACCAAGCAACATCCCAGCAAACCCACAAGAATCCGTTTCATTTCGCTTCCTTCTTCAGAAATAACAAAACCTTGCCACGATCTGTGACAAGGCTGTACTTATCCCATGCCTTCCGGTTGAGCGAAAGGCTGTATCCACGAGTAATGTTCAAACCCGCAACCATTGACCGCCTCCTCTGAATTGTGAATGCGCTCACCCCCCTTTGATCCCCCCACTACTCGTGGAGGGAGATCATGCAAAACATACCAAAGAACATTGAAAAAGTCAAGTCCAATTTTGTCTACGCTATTCCGGCAACTTCATTGCGGTGGAATCCGAAAGCATGTCGGCGGCAAGGCCATTGAAAGGGGCATAAGAAG
>JAGVEU010000047.1 GCA_020057985.1 Calditrichota bacterium
GATTGCGAAGTACCGTTCGCGTATCGTTTTCCGCATCCGCCAATCAAGATGCTGTGGGCCGCGGCCAGAAAGAAACTCGGCCTGAGTGACATGTCTATTCACCATCTAAGCTGTCGCAATACGGAGGAAGTGATCGAGTGTGATTGGGTGCCTGCTGCATGCACGTTGATCAGGACCGAAGTATTCCGTCGGTGCGGCGGATTCGACGAGCATTTCTTTCTATACTTCGAAGACATTGACCTTTGCATGCGTGTGAAGGCGATGGGACTGGAAGTTGTTGCAGACAGACGCGGTGCAGTCTATCATAGGAAGTATGGAAGCAGTCAGAAGTACCCACAGGATGAGATCATGCGAATTCGAGTCCAAAGCGAGATGTATTACTACCGAAAGCACTATGGCATGGTTGGTTACTGCATCGCGAGAGCATGCGAGCGTGATGGGACTCTATTTAGATCATGATTTCGCACGACGACGTCGTGATGTTCGGCTCGGCGATTTCATGCTCGTCGCCGAGCAACGTCCCAACAGGGATTCAGATTACGAACGCAATCCTCGAATGGCTATTTCCATCCTCAGTCTTTGGTGCTGCCGCGGACATCCGTGAGTTTCCTTATCCCGTTCCTTTTGAGGTCCTGAATGACAGGTGCCCAAAAGACCTGCGGCATGGTTACGGAAGGCTGCTTGAGGCAGACGAGCCCAATCCGCTTCACTTTGCGCTGGCGCGACTCGCGATTGAATCGAGTATCGCGGGACTAATCACAACCAATTGCGATACGGGAGTGGAGCAAGGAGCGCTATTCCTCGGCAAAGCACTACATCCTATTGTTAAGGAGGAAGATAGGGTACCGAGTGACGAAGCCCCGCTTCTGAAACTTCATGGGAGCTGTTCCGACATCAGTACTATCATATGCAGCCTGAGCGGGGAAGCGGCTTTGGATTCATGGAAGATAGACCATCTCGATAAGTGCCTTTACAAGAGGGAACTCCATATCTTTGGATATTCGGGCATCGATTTCGAGATCTGTCCTGTTATTGCAGAGTCTGCTGTTAAGAGAGTGGTATGGTACGTAAAGCCTGGCCATAGGGGAATCAGTGCGGGACAGGAAATCGTTCGTCGCAGCGGTAAGTTAGAGATGAAGGAATGGGATTTGTCGCACGGCTTTCCTTGGCACAGTGTATTACCAACCTTGACCACCGACCAATCCACGATATCCAAACTCTCGCAGGTGCTGAGGGAATTCTCGGATGATCAACGTTATCTTTGGGCCATAAAGGTCGCTGCTGGACTTGGACATGCGAAGTTGGGTGACATTCTGATTCAGGCAGAGGACAATCGAAACGATGATGAGTGGATATGGGAGACGGGTTTTGTTCACTTTCAAGCTGGTCGCTACAAGTACTCTGCCAAGGTGTTCACAGGTCAGTTGATTCGCCGTTTGGTCAGGCAGGGTGCAGGAGATGCTGCTGTTGCCTCGTTTCATGCAAGTAATGCGTGGTCAAGCTATGGGGCTCGCGCCAGATACCTAGCCAGCGGTTGGATTGGGACCTTTCTCACTTTGATTGCAGGAGGGAAAAGAATCAAACTCAAGGCTCGAGCCCTTAAATGGATTGCAGGATTCGTTCAGCACGTTCGCGAGTCCTTTGCCAAGTTCATTTTCAGCGAACGCGCTTTGATTACAATTCGGCGCCGTTTGCTTTTCATGACACTCGACTCAGCCAAGAAATGTGGAGATATGTACCTCGTCAAGCAAGCGGGAGCGGAACTCATGGCCCTCCAGCAAGATGACAATTGCAGGGACGCATTTTCGCTTTTCTACAAGCAATTAGGCTATGCCGGAGGGTTGATCACAGGTCATGGCGATCTGGCGCAGACCGCAGTTGATTTGCCGGAATTGAAGGTACGATTTGCCACTGCACACAGGATCGAGAATTATCCAGCTGCGTGGAGGCTGGCTGCCATCATTGCGACGTTGGCAGACAAGGAGGAGAGAGCGGCATGGAAGCAGCAATCATTAGAGTGTCTTTCGAAGTGCCAATTCTCCCGCCGGAAACGGAAACTGATCATGCATCGAGAATTGGGATCGTATCCTTCATAGAGTAGATGACTTGCCATGTCTGACCAAAACCCCATTTCCGAACAAACCTACCTTCACGCCCAGATCGAAGTCATGTAGCAGAAACGCTGGGAAGAGCGGGGGACTGACAAGTTCAACTGGAACTCAGAGTGTCCCGGGTTTTGGGTCATAGCGGCCGATTCGCGCCAAATATTAGTGCATTCTGCGCTCAGGAAAGCGCATGAGACTTGCACACGGAAAGAAAATAAATCAGGAGGAAACTGAAATGACGAAACCGAGACCATCTCGACCCAAAGAAACAAAACCAACACCTGCTTCCGTTGCTCAGCCGGCCATTGCTTCGTCTCCGCGAGCAAAAGTTTTCATAAGCCATGACAGTAGAGACGCAGATCTGGCGGAAGCGTTCGGAAATCTGCTTATGGACGCAAGTGGAGGGATACTTAAGTCGTTTCGCTCGTCTGACAGGAGAGGAACGGCTGGAATTGAGTTCGGCGAGGAGTGGTATAGCGCGATCATGTCAAGTCTGAAGGATGCCACCGATGTAGTTGCTCTGCTTACTCCTCATAGCGTCAATCGACCATGGATTCTCTATGAAGCCGGAGTGGCCAAAGGAAAACTAGACTCAAAAGTTCTCGGCGTGGCAATTGGCATTCCATTGGAAAAGGCAAGCACCGGACCCTTTGCTCAGTTTCAAAACAGCGATGACGATGTTGATTCACTGACGAAGCTCGTTCTCCAACTAATAAGAAAGAACCCCGAAGCGGCGCCTCGAGAGGAGGCAGTTGTGCTCCAAGTTGAGGCGTTCAAGAGCAAAGTAACTGAAATCATGAAGCAGCGAAGTGACCCCGCACATGAGCCGCCAGGACATGTGGAAGAGACCGCAGTCGCCAAGATGTTCGAAGAGGTGAAGGTGATGTATGCAAGTCTTCCAGACAAGATACAGGCGATGCTTCTTGAGCTAAAAAGACCACGCCGATCCCTGAGAAGGATGATGCATCCGAGGATGTTTGAAGAGCTTATGTTCAACCCTGAACGACAAGATCCATCGGGAATGGCACTTGGCTGGCTTGTTGTGGTAAGTTCTTTTAGGGATGACATGCCTTGGCTATATGACTTGGGCATGGAGGTTTATCATGCCATCTGCACTGAAGACACCCAGCAGATGGACTCTGCAGCTCGAAAGTTTTCAGAAGCTGTGGAAATCGTAATTCACGGTCCATTGAGTGAGATGTTCATCGAGGATAAGGAGACCCACATGATTATGCGACACTTGCCGGAAATTCTCCATAGTAATCTTGCAATAATCCGCGAGTCAATGGAGAGGAGAAAGCGTCCAGTGCTGAGAAAGCTGCCAAAGCATGTATTCGAAGTCGATAGTGGCTCGAGTAAGAAATGAAGATCTAAAGAACTCGCATATTCACATTTGCGCAATCATGTGTCCAGTCTGCTATCCATGAAATAGTCTATGAACGAAACAAAACCCATATCCGAACAAACCTACCCTCACGCCCAAATTGAAGCCAAGTGGCAGAAACGCTGGGAAGAGCGGGGGACTTACAAGTTCAACTGGAACTCGAAGAAGCCCAAGTTCTATGTCCTGACCATGTTCAGCTATCCCTCCGGGGATAAACTGCATATCGGGCATTGGTACTGCTTTGGGCCGTCGGATACCTTTGCGCGTTTCAAGCGGATGCAGGGATACGAGGTCTTTGAGCCGATGGGCTTTGATGCTTTTGGTCTGCCGGCGGAGAACTACGCGATTAAGACCGGAGTTCACCCAGCCATCTCGACCCGGAAAAACATTGACTTCATGCGCGAGCAGCTCAAGCGGATGGGAGCGATGTATGACTGGGACTATGAGGTGGACACGTCCTCGCCGGAGTATTACAAGTGGACGCAGTGGTGGTTCCTGCTCATGCTCAAGCACGGGCTGGCCTATCAGAAGGATGCGCTGGTGAACTGGTGCTCGGATTGTCAGACGGTGCTCGCCAATGAGCAGGTCAAGGCGGACAATTCCTGTGAACGGTGCGGAACGCAAGTGCTCAAGAAGAATCTGCGGCAATGGTTCTTCAAGATCACCGAATACAATCAGCGGCTGCTGGACGGACTCGACACGATTGACTGGCCAGAAAAGACCAAGGCCATGCAACGGTACTGGATCGGGAAGTCGGAAGGGACGGAGATTGAATTCAAACTTGAAACTTCAAACTTCAAACTTCAAAGCTTTCGAGTTTTTACGACAAGGGCGGATACTTTATTTGGGGTGACTTATGTGGTGCTGGCTCCGGAGCATCCGCTCGTAAACGATGTAACCATACCTGAGAAGTTACTTGAAGTGCAAGTGTATGTAAAAAAGTCGCTTGCAGCCTCTGAGGTGGATCGAACTTTGACGGATCGGCCCAAGACCGGATTGTTTACCGGGTCTTATGCAATCCATCCCTTTACGGGTGAGAAACTCCCGATTTGGGTCGCTGATTATGTCATTGGCAGCTATGGCACCGGAGCGGTTATGGCTGTTCCTGCGCATGACGAACGGGATTTTGCTTTTGCCAAGCAGTATGACTTGCCGATTAAGGAAGTTATTACCCCCCCTAACCCCCCCGTAAACGGAGGGGAATTAGATGCTGCGTTTACGGATTATGGGGTGATGTTCAACTCTGGGGAATTTGACGGTCTGTCATCGAAGGAAGGCATCGGAAGAGTGGGGAAGAGGCTGGAGGAGATGGGATTTGGCAAGCCGACCATCACCTGGCATCTGAGGGATTGGACGATTTCGCGGCAGAGGTATTGGGGTGCTCCGATACCGATCATTCACTGTCCGAAATGCGGAATCGTGCCGGTGCCGGAAGAGGATCTTCCTGTCCTATTGCCGAGTGATATTCACGAGTTCAAGCCCAAGGGTAAGTCACCGCTGGCTACCGTGGACTCGTTCATGAAGGTAAAATGCCCGACTTGCGGCGGCCCGGCAGAACGCGATCCGGACACGATGGACA
>JAGVEU010000133.1 GCA_020057985.1 Calditrichota bacterium
AACAAGATTATTTTCAAGAATCAGAGCCTCCAATTCCGTGTCCGTGGTAATCACTTCCACGTCCGCGATCTTGCTCACCAACAGCGAAAACTGATAGCGGCCATCATCCACTTTTTGAAAATACTGCCGGACGCGGTTCCGCAGCACTCGCGCCTTGCCGATGTAGATGACTTTTCCCTTGTCATCTTTGAACAAATAGACTCCGGGAGATTTCGGCAATAAATCAAGTTTCTGTTCGAGGGTCAGAACAGGCGGATCAGACATCACTACGTTCCCTGCGACGACTCGACGACCTCCACCAAGACTCCCCCAAGCGCTCGTGGGTGAACGAAGCCGATTCGAGTGTTCTCGCCACCAGATCTTGCCGTTCTGTCTATCAGTTGAACGCCTGCATCTCTCATGCGATCGAGTTCCTCTTGAGTAGATAAACTCTCAAGTGCGATATGATGAATTCCCGCTCCGCGCGAAGCAATAAACCTTGCAACCGGTGATTCCGCTGAGACCGCAGCAATCAACTCAATGCGTAACGAGCCAACCATCACTACGGCGACTTCGACCTTTTGATCGGCAACCACTTCTCTATGCTCAAGAGTGCCACCGAAAGCCTTTACCCAAAGCGGTATAGCCTGCTCAAGATCGGACACCGCGATACCGATATGATGGATTCCCTTAATCATGTAAACTGTGCGCAAAGAAGTGTTCGATTTCGCTCATCAATTCATCAAGGCTCTGCACGGCGTCGGCGGGAACGGGCAGGCTATCGCGAATCATGCGCCCGAAGGCAGTTTTCATCAGTCGCGGATCCGCGATGATAGCCACTCCGCGATCCTGTGGATGGCGAATGAGTCTTCCAATTCCTTGCTTCAGTCGTAGCGTGGCAACGGGAAGGCTGAAGTCTTGAAACGCATCATGCCCCTCATTCTGGGGGGCTTCGCTACGGGCCTCGACCCAAGGTTCCGTTGGCACATCAAATGGCAATTTCGCAACGACCAGGATCTGAAGTGCATCGCCCACAACGTCTATTCCCTCCCAGAAACTTGCGGCTCCCACAAGAATGGCATTGCCCTCTGCACGAAAGTCATCCAAGAGTTCATTCGGAGATCCGCCGCGCGATTGACTAAATAGCGCGCGATTCGTTCGTCTCGCAATCGGATCAAGAGCCTCAGTGAGTTTCACCGTGAAGTCAAGAGACGTACACAGAACCAGAGTTCCACGCTGAATATCCTCGACCGTTCGCGACACCATTTCCGTCACTGCGGATTCATGGGCGATTTTATCCGCACGCGGGCTTGGCAGGAAAGTGGGGATAAGAATCCGCATCTGCTGCTGGAGATCAAAGGGGCTTTCAAATGTGATCTCGCGGATTCGTTGCTTGTCGAAGTCATCAAGTCCAAGGGATGCCTTCAAGTGCGCAAACGATTGGCCGGCGCTCAGCGTCGCAGAACTCATGACCACGCTATCTACGTGCGGCCAGAATCCCTGCACCATTGCTTTGCCGACCGAGATTGGCGCTGAAAAGATATTGCACCATCCTCCATGTGAAGACAGACCGGATTCGATCCAGCTCACAACATTGGGATCATCTTCTTCATGCAACGCGATGAGCTTCGCTCCATGTTGCTCCACGGACTCTGACACGCTTTTTATTTCAAAGAGGATCTCCGCGGAGAGCTTTTCTTCTCCCTTCAGATCGGCAACAAGACGTTCGAGTTTCTTGAGCCCGGATGACAACTCGGACCATTGCGCGACCAGCGGACTTAAGGCCCTGAGAATCTGGGTGTGAATACGGTCGCCGTGTTTGAACCGTACCTTCGATACCCGACTCGACTCTCGGGCAATCAACGGTAAAGACTCTGCAAGAGTGGAAAAACTATCCCGCGCAATTCCAAAAAGGGAGCGAACGATGTCCAGTAGTCGCTCTTTTTCCTTTAGGAGTTCCTCGCCCGACTCGCTTTCGTACTTGCGTGACAGCAGGAAAAGCAGGCCGCGTGCGGCGCGTTCGTCAGCCAGACGCAACAGACAATTCCGAAATGCCGATGCCGAGAGTTCCTGAGTCGTTGCGGAGACCACGGCGCGCTCGATATGGTGAGCTTCATCGAGTACGAATTTGCGAAGCGGCGTGGGGCGTTGCACGAACCTGTTCAGATCAGACATCAGAAGTGCATGATTGATGAAAACAATATGCGCTCCCGCTGCATGATCTTGAGCCATTCGATGAAAATCACCTTTTGCTGCGCTACATGCCGAGCCTGCACACGCCTGCGAATCGGATGCCACTTGTGCCCAGAGAAATGAGTGCTGTTTCTCATTGAAACCGCCAATTTCGGTAATGTCGCCGGTTATAGTAAGCTCTGACCATCTCATAAGGGGCATCAACTTAATGCGATCAAGATCGCTCAGACGATCGTTTGCTTCACGAAGCAGTGAACGAAATCGTCTCTTGCATAAATAGTTGTTTCTTCCCTTGAGCACTGCCGCACGCAGAGGCGAATGCAGAGCGAGCTTAATCTCACCAATGTCCTTCTTGAAGAGCTGATCCTGCAATCCCTTCGTATTAGAGGAAACAATCACCTGCCGAGCTTCTTCGGGATTTTCAAGCGACCATCGAATGGCGGGAACAAGATAGGCCAGAGATTTTCCGGTTCCAGTGGGAGCCTCAGCGAACAGCACTTGATTCTGAGCGAGAGCCTGCTCAACCGCTTCGGCCATGGCAAGCTGCATGGGTCGATGCCGAAAGAAACTCAGGCTCGTTTCAAAGGCACCGCCGATTCCGAATATATCCTGAAGTCGGGTCTTTTCCTGCTCGGATGCCTCAACATCCTCTTCTGAGTCAGTTGAGACAACTGATTTCTTCAAATTGCGGGATAGA
>JAGVEU010000084.1 GCA_020057985.1 Calditrichota bacterium
ACACGTGCGATTTCATCCTGCTCGGAGACTTTGGCGGCGCCAAGTCCCTTGCTGCTGCCCCCGACCACAACAACCAGCGAATGCTTACCTTCAAGATCGGTCTCCTTGGCCTGCAATTGATAATCAAACGCAAGCGGAATTTTCGTGAGTAGGGTTTTCATCATCAACACATCGGCGCTTTGTCCGCAACTCGTGAGCAGAATCGGAGTGGTGAACGTCGAATCCTGTGCAAGCACAAGCGAGACGAGGGCGAGGAGTGCGGTCAGTACGTGCTTCATATTCAATCTCATAATATGTTCTGTCTTCATTGGTTGTTTTTTGCCAAGAATGCGGCGACGCCTTTATCTTGCACCGTCGCATAATCCGGAATTCCGCTCACATGAATCGCGCGCTCCGGCTTGAGCATTTCGAGCGCCTCAAGCAATGCGCTGATACCCTCAAGATGGCGTCCCACCCGAACATCAAGCGAAATCCCCGTGCTGTCATAGGGAACTCGCAGCTTTCTCGCTTTGGCCGCGCGCAGATACTCCTTGTCCTTACCGCTCAAGATCTTCTCTGCCGTTGTGGTTCCGCGCAGACGGCCTTGACTGATGTTTGCCGTTTCCATCAGCGCCACCATGGCATCGGTGGCATCCCCCAACTCACGATGTGTCAGTCCGTGGAAATTCTTGGGGGACGGCTCCAGTGAATAGTTGAGTCCTTTGGCTTGCAGCATGAGGTTTGCCATCGCGGCTACGTCCATCGCCCGCTCGTGCGCCACAATCGCATTAATCACCGGATACTCCGGCGAAGCCTCATGGAGATCAATCACCAAGTCCACTTTTTCAGTTTTCACAAGGGATGTAATGGCGAAAGCCACGCGCTCAGTGAAATTGCCATCCCGCCGTCCCGGATAAGCTCTGTTCATGTTACGAGTCTCGCCGCCCGACAGTTCCTGTCCCGATGGAAAGTGCAAATACACCTCCGGATCAGGCCATTGATCGAGAGGATTCGTAAAGCGGCAACCGTAGCGGAAACTGCGATCTCCAATGGTGAAATGGGTCGGATGTCCTTCCGTTGGCTCAGTACACGTGAATGCCGAGTGGTTTGTCCGCGGAATAATAATCAGAGTCCCCCGCTTAATGCTGATGTTCTCGAGCAGCGCATAGGCCGTGATGAATCCGGCAGGTTCATTGGGATGCGTGCCGCCGAGAATCAAGCACGTGCCGCCGGGTTCCTTGCCCTCAAAGAAATAGACATCGGTATCCGCTCGCGTGCCCTTTAGCTCAGGAAAGTAATCCGAGAGATGTCCGGTCTTTGTCAACGCAGCCGACGGGTAAAGCGGTTCGTCCACATGCTGCGAAAGAAATTCCCGTGAAGCAACAATACACATCATGGCGACAACGAGAAGAAGAGCAACAGCCCCGTAGGGGCGGACCTGCGTGTCCGCCCGCTTTTCGTTGGTAGTGTTCACTTAATAAACAACACCCGCAACAGAAACGGAATAAGAGCCAAGGCCGCTGAAGCCTGCACTTTCCAATCACGGCTTTGGAACAGGGCACGCAACAGCAATCCAACTGTCGCGAGTGCGATCGCCCAGTAGAGGTAGAAGAGGAGGTGGGTGATTAGGGCATACATTAAGGTCTAATCTTCTGAGTCATCGAATTCCAAAGAGCCGTTCACTTCTTCATCTGATCTTGTCTTTGGAGCCACCTTGAATGTTGTATTGACTTGCGCGAGGGGAGGCAAGTCGAGCTGTTTTCCTTCAAGCAATTCTTCAATCGTGCAGACCTGCAGTTTGCGATGATCCGTATCCCTGTAATCGGAATGGTAATAGCCCGCAGCCAAAGCTTCCTTGCGCATCGGTTCTGTCGGTTCCTCAAGCGAAATCAGGACTCCGATAGCCGCGGCTTCGCGCTCGATAACGCCGCGCAGGTCGCGCACGTCCTTGACACTGACATGACCGCCCTTGACAGAGAAAATAATCTGTTCCGTGGCACGCTTTTTTCCTTCCGGGAAGAACCGTCGCCCGTCTATACCTCTGTCAGCGCCTTTTTTCGGTTCCGCAGGTCGTGCATCCACAAGACCGAGCGCCCAGCATTGGAATTGAAATTTGTCCTGCTCGGCAAGCGCTCTTGCATCAGCAAGTGAAACCGGTTCTCCTACGACTTTGATTTGTTTCAAGCGCTTTCCCAAATTCGGGCGAAGTCTCTGTTTGATCAGCGTGATCGCAAGATGTGTAATATCAATTCCGATCCATCTTCGCTTCAGTCTCTGTGCTACGGCGATTGCCGTGCCACACCCACAGAATGGATCAAGTACCAAGTCACCTTTGTTGGAACTGACTTCAATGATCCGTTGAAGCAGAGCCTCCGGCTTTTGCGTCGGATAACCAAGCCGCTCGCCTGCCTGCGAATTTATTGGAGGAATGTCATCCCACAAGCACTGAAGAACCACGCCGGGGGTTTCGTCAAGATAACGCTTGAGGCGGATTCCACCGGTTTTTGTGATGTGCAGACGCCCCTCCTTGTCGTACCGGCGCATGGTCTCGATTGGGCAACGCCAGAGCGATTTCGCTTTTTTATATTTGTATTCGTATCCTCCTCCAGTCAAACCCTTCGCTGACAAGTCGAAGTCAGCCCAATGCCTTCCTTCAGTGTCCTTGTGCCGAAAGCGCGCTACATACTCCTTGCTGTGTGCCGAATAGACGGAATTCCAGATCCATGTGTCGCTGACCGTGTAAAACAGAATCGTATCCACGTTAGCCCCAAAACGTCGCGGGTCATTGTGTGCGCTTGTTCGCTTCCATACGATCTCGTTTCTAAAGTTCTTCGGTCCGAAGATTGCATCCATGAGAAGTTTCAAGTAATGACTTGCTGTCGAGTCACAGTGCAAATAAATAGACCCTGTTGGTTTCAGAATGCGGCGCAATGCAACCAGTCGCGGAGCCATCATGGCCAGATAAGCCATCATATCATTTTCACCAAGAAACGTATGGAACGCACGCATGGCTTCAGCAACTTTCCCTCCCTTGCGCATAATCTGAAAGTACGAAGCCGTTGCTGCCTCATCCCATCGCCATGTATCTGCGAAAGCTTTGATCTGTGACGCCGCTCTTGTGCCGTCCTGCTCAGCAAAAAGAACGTTATAGTCCTGATTGCTCTTGAACGGCGGATCAAGATAAACCAAGTCCACGGATTCCTTGTCCAAGTATCGGTGCATAATGTCCAGATTATCACCGTAGTAGAGAAGATTTTCGTTCATGGGATCTCCTTCAAAATCTTAGCGGTAGGAGCGCACGGCAGTGTGCCCTTGTCCACCGAGAGTGCGATGAGCCAATAGAAATGTTCGAGGAGGTTTAAGATTAGTGTGTTCAAAGTGTTTCGCATAAGACATAGCAAGCTATGTCGCTACGATTTTGGGTTGAAGCAGTCGTCGTCCCAACGCTGTGGATTTGAAATGACGTACTCGTGGATGCGGTTTAGGGCGTTTTCATTGCGAATAACATGATCGTGATAACCAGGCTGCCAGACCCCA
>JAGVEU010000046.1 GCA_020057985.1 Calditrichota bacterium
ATTCTGATAACAACCGTTAGCGTGTTCATGATGTCCTCCAGAAGTTGTTGTGAGTAGAATAGTGTGTAGTAGGGACGATCCCTACCGTAGTAACATTAGTTTGGTTGTGCGCGAAAACTCCCCGCCTTGCAGCGGAGTGAACTTGCCGTTATGCTTCTCTGAACGCACACTCGAGATCGGAGAGCAGATCATCCGCGCTTTCGATGCCGACTGACAAACGAATCAACCCGTCACTTACACCGAGCTTCATTCGGATTTCCTGTGGAACGGAAGCATGAGTCATAATTGCAGGATGATCGCAGAGGGATTCCACTCCGCCGAGCGATTCCGCCAGCGCAAACAGATGAAGTCCCTTGACAAACCGCTTCGCCGCTTCGATTCCCCCCTTCAATTCAAAACTGACCATACCACCGAAGCCGGTCATCTGCTTGCGGGCGAGATCGTGCTGCGGATGAGATTTGAGTCCGGGATAACGCACCCAGTTCACTTCCTTGCGTCCCACGAGATAGTTCGCCACGTCGAACGCATTCTGCTGATGCCGCTCCATGCGCACCGCCAAGGTCTTTAGCCCGCGCAACACAAGAAAACAGTCATGCGGCGAAGGAACAGCGCCGACGGCATTCTGGATGAATTTCAATTCCTGATACAGCGTCTCGTCGGAAATTATCAGTGTGCCTCCCACCACGTCGCTGTGACCGTTTAGATATTTGGTCAGACTGTGGCAGACAATATCAGCGCCTAAGTCGAGCGGCCTCTGAAAATACGGAGTCATGAACGTATTATCCACCGCCACCTTAACTCCATGCCGCCGCGCAATCTCCACGACTTTCGGAATTTCAATAATCTTGAGCAGTGGATTAGTAGGTGACTCGATCCACAGGAGTTTGGTCTCCTTGCGGATATGGGACTCAATCAAACGCAAATCCGAGAAGTCAATAAAATCAGAGAGTATCCCCTGCTTCTCCCGCACCCGCTTGAGCAGCCGGTGTGTCCCGCCGTAAACGTCATCACAGAGCAGCACATGGTCTCCGCTCTTGAGTGTGGAGATCAGCGTGTCAATTGCGCTCATTCCACTCGAGAAGCACAATCCGAATTTGCCACCTTCGAGAGCGGCAAGTGCGGTTTGCAGTACCGAGCGTGTGGGATTCTCCGTGCGCGAATACTCGTAGCCCTTGTTGACACCGAGTTCCGGTTGTACGTATGTTGATGTTTGAAAAATCGGAGTCATGATGGCGCCGGTAATCGGTTCCGGCTCAACTCCGGCATGAATGCAGGCAGTGTTAAAATGCATATCTTGTCCTTAGGTTAACATCGTGGGGTCAATACGACAACACGAGGGGGAAAATTCCGCACGTCAAATAAATCCGACTATGAATTCCTTGTCCTACTGCCGCTCTGCGATGTAGAGATCTCCATACTCGGTGCGCATAGAGTCGCGAAGGATCCATGACGGAAATTTGTCGAAAAACTGCCGGTCATCTGACCGTCGGGCAACCACAAGACGGCGAATTTCGGGAGGAAGTTCGATCCCGTTGCTTGATGGGTTCTGCGGGATATCACGCTCGCGCTTGTGATATCCTTCCACCAATCCCAGACCGACCGGTTGAGAATAGACCTGATAGGCGGGAATCTCCGGAAAATGGACCATTGCATAGCGCCATGAGCAGCAATCGTCATAGGATATAATTGCCGTGCCGGGTTGCGACACGAGATCGGCAATGATCGTGTGCATCCGCGCGGTCCGCTGGTCATTCCACGCGATGCGCTCCGCTGTGAAGGGCAGAGGTTTTGGCCTCGAGATAATCCGCGACCAAGGGATGAGAAAAAAGAGTAGAGATAGAACAGCGGCCACCGCTGCGCTTTGTCGCGGCCCGAAAGCGCCTTGTGGAAGACGGATCAGCAGAGCAGCTATCAACAAAATGAGCGCAGGCTGAATGAGCATCATGTAGCCCGGCAATAGATTTAGCAACAAGGTGGGCACGATCACCGGAATTGCCCACCATACCGTCACGCGCTTCAACTCAGAGGGCAGAGATTTCCATGCTCGGACCACATCAATAGGGCGCAGTAACAACGGTATGAGTCCCGGCCCTGCAGCGAAAAGGACGATCGCTGCAAAGCGGCCAAGATTGAAAGCCGCACTGCGGAGGAAATTACCTTGAGTGGCAAGATAGCCACGGCTGCAGCTAGAGAGCTGGCCTAGACCTCGCTGCCAGTAAACGTCCCACGAGCCTGTGAAAAAGATCGTTGGTAAGAGCCACAGCACAACGCCGAATAGCCCCGCGACTAAGGCCAAAATCCAGTATCTCCAAGGCAATCTCGCCTGCCATGCCAACCGAATCCAGAGAAGTCCGAGGGCTGCGCACTCGAGACGGAATCCGGTCAGCCAACCAATCAATAGCGGCGGCAGAATCCACGCAATCGCTGTTTTCTTCTCGGAGAGAATTGCCCATACCGCCACAATTCCGACCACTGCGCCATTGATATAGCCGAGTCCGACTTCGCCATAGAACCACGTCATTGGATTGAAGGCGGTTAGGGTTGCTGCAATCAAAGCGAAGCGAGGGGCGTCGCCAGCGCTCAAACCGAGCAGCGATGCGATTGTGCCGCGCGCGAAACGGTACATCAGCCACACGAGCACGACACTCATGAATACCGACCACGTCACCAACGAGGTGTTGAGATCTGACAGAACGAAATGCAGCGCTTTGGTGGCCATGACGTAATTGAAATAGCCGGGAAAATGCGCCATGTCCTCACTGGGCGAAAAACGCTCTACGGCGAGGTAATAGTTGTAGGAGTCCCAACTGTAGGGCTCGCCGGCAAGGAAGGGAAGACGGCTCAGAAACGTCAGGGCAAGCAAGAGCCAGATCGCATAGCGCGTCCGCATCATTTTACGCACATTGCCCTGCAAGGTAATGATTCGTTCCGCCC
>JAGVEU010000485.1 GCA_020057985.1 Calditrichota bacterium
AACTTCTTCGAACTTGATCTCTTTTGCCAGTGGATCGGTCTTCATGATGCGGATTTGGCCGCCAACCAGCGCAGAAAACCACAGCTTCTTATCAGTGGGATTGTAATTGAGCGCATTCCGGCTCCCTGATTCATTTACTGTCCACTCAGTGTCACCACTGAGGTTTGAAGTCTCTTTCGTATGCACATCGAGCATCCACAGATCAACTTCGCTCAGGCTGCGAGCGATGTTCTCCTCGGAAGTCAGATAGGCTGCGGAAGTATAGACAATCTTCTCGCCGCCAGGGAGAAAAGTCAGGTTCAAAGGTCTGGTCTCGAAGGCGATTGGCTGCTGAAGCAAAAGAGAAGATTCTCCTGTTCTTATGCTGTAGAGCCAGAATTCAGTGGTGAAATAGGGTCGTCCAACGGTGCGCAACCTGCGCGTGAACACCAGTTGATCATCTTCGCGCGAGAGTGCAAACTCATCCACTGCAAAATCGCCCTCTGTACTGATTTTCTGTATGCTATGATTCTCCAGCGACAACGAAAAAAGTTGCCGTTTGTCCGTCCAATCGTCGAGCCGGTCTGTGAGTTCTGTGTAGAGTTTGAAATCAGGTTCATCCTTTTTGTCTTCGCTGTCCGCCGAATAGTAGACGAACCGCTCGTCCGGTGAACATGTAAGTTTTTGCATGCCCTTAATTCCGCTTGCGGCTCGCATGAGTTCATTGGAAACAAGATCGAGCGTCCAGAGCGTTGTGCCGCCGTCCTCGCTTGTTGTGAACGCCAGTTTCTTTCCCTTCGGGAAGAAAAAGGGATTGCCAATGCTCTTGCCAAGCCGAACGGTCTGCAAGAGTTTCTGAGTCTTGATCTCATAGAGTTCAAGCCAGCCTTCCCTTTTGTATTCCGTATCCCGATGCGACCGCAACACAGCCAACAGTTTTCCATCAGGAGACAGCACGGGACTTGAAGCGCCGTCGAACAGAGCCACTTCAGCCCAATTAGCCGGAGCGCGCCTTGGCTCCACCGAAAGCGAGAGCATATCTCCGTTCTGCGTTGGTTCAAGCGAAGCCTTCAGTGTCCATGTGCTTGTCTTTGGCCCGGCAACAGATTCAATCACCAGCAGATGCTTGCCCCGATGAAGAGTCAGCTTGGCATTCTCTTTCTTGATCTTCTTGCCATCCAGATAGATAGCCACAGCAGATTCCGTTTCCACCGTGAGCGGTACTTCCTGCCAACGCATACTGTAAAGGTAGGTCGTTGAATAAGTAATTGCGAATCCGTGCTCCGGCGCATCCCATTTCAGTAATTCATCAGTTCTTTTCTGCCACCGGAAGTCCCTATCGGGAAGCCACGCTTCACTCTTGTCCTCCGCAGGCTCAAGCTCCTTGATAGTGAGATACTCATGCTCAAGAAGAGTACTCGCCTCGAGCGTCGAGTCCGCAAACAGCGGTGTGCGAATCTCAAGCACAGGCGTCGTGAGCCATTGGTTGATGGGGAGCTTGATGGGTTGTTCTGCCTGAGTGACGCAAGCACAGGCAAGCAGAAGTGTGATAGCGAGAAAGGTCAGTCTGGTACTTTGTTTCATCGTGTCAGTATTTCCATTTTAAATTATTGATTGCGAATAACTTTGTCATCCTGAACGAAGGTCTTCCGCCCTGCCTGTCATCCTGAACAAGGTCCTCCGCCAACGCTGTCATCCTGAACAAGGTCTTCCGCAGTGAAGGATCTTGTCAAAAGTCCCACGTACCGAAGTCATTGCAACGAGATCCTTCACCCCCCTCGAAGACTTAGGAGGATTCAGGATGACAGTTACGTGAAAAGGACTTCCGCCCACTTTTGTCATCCTGAACAAGGTCTTCCGCAGTGAAGGATCTTGTTAAAAGTCCCACGTACCGAAGTCATTGCAACGAGATCCTTCACCCCCCTCGAAGACTTAGGGGGCTTCAGGATGACAAAATCCAAACCCTACCTAAAAACCAAATTACAAATCACAATCGCCATCGTCAACCCCGCTACGTCTCCGAGAAGACAGGCGGGCAGTGCATGGCGAGTCTTGCGTAGCCCCACGCTTCCAAAGTACACAGCCAGCACATAGAAAGTGGTTTCTGTGGAGCCCATCATGGTCGAGAGCATGTTGCCAATCAGACTGTCCGCGCCGTGCGTTTTCATCCCCTCAGTCATCACACCCAACGCACCTGAACCCGAGAGCGGTCGGATGAAGGCCATGGGCAGCACCTCGGGCGGAACACCAAGCGGCTCCAAGAGCGGCGCAAGTCCGGCCGTGAGAAAATCCATGGCTCCGGAGCTGCGAAAGATGGCAATGCCCACCAGAATCGCCACAAGATAGGGAATGATCTTCACGCCGACGTTGAATCCTTCTTTCGCCCCCTCGACAAAAACCTCATAGACTTTGACGCGCTTGATGGCTCCGAAGACTACGATCAACACAAAGATAACCGGAATCGCCCAGTTCGAGGCTTCCTGCGCAAGCTGTGAGAACTGCTCACTCATGGGACTGCTCACGACGATAGGCTCTGTGGCGTTGGAGCAGCTTGGCGGAAGTCACTGCAACAACCGTGGCGGTGCTACAGGCGATGAGCGTGGTTCCGATAATCGAAGTGGGATTTGTGGAACCGGCGGAGACACGCAGTGCGATGACTGTAGCAGGAATGATCGTAATTGCGGTCGTGTTGATAGCCATAAAGATGACCATGGCATCGGTTGCAGTTTCCTTGTCAGGATTCAGACTTTGGAGATCCTGCATGGCTTTCAATCCAAGCGCCGTGGCTGAGTTTCCCAGTCCGAGCATATTGGCCGCAATATTGGAGATCATCGAGCCCATCGCCGGATGATCGGCGGGTACATCAGGAAAGAGCCGCACCATAATCGGCCTCAGAATCCTGCCAAGGATTGCAGTCAAACCGGCTTGTTCGGCAATGCGCATCATGCCCAGCCAGAGCGCCATGATGCCAATCAAGCCAATGCATAACTCAACTGCAGTTTTGGCCGCATCAAACACTGCTTTCGTGAGCACGTCCATTCTGCCGGTGGCCGCAGCGATCACAACTCCAAATACAATGAGTCCAAGCCAGATCCAATTAATCATGAAGCGCTCTCATTATTGATTTAATACTTTCCAAATCCGAAAGAATCCGCTCTCACCTTCCAGAACCAATACCCGCGCAACATTCGAGTCAGTCTGCTGAAACAGCGACCATACAGCACCATCCGTGCCGCTGCGGTAAATCAGATAGAGTGAATCGCTAACTTGTCTTGCCCAACGCAATTCAAGACTATCGGGCGAGACCATCCTGATTGTCAAATTCCGAATTGGCGAACCCGTGAAACCGGAAGAAGCGGAGCGCGAGCGATTACTCCAGATGTCACGACCGGCTACCGCAAACTGACACCGCTCCACCGGTCTTATAAGTCCCTTGAGAGATACCTGACTCGTGCGGTAGTCTTGCAGAAATGAAAGATTGGCGCTCGACCGACTGAAGCTCGGTGATGACCATGTGATTTCCGTGGTGTCATACAGAATCAGATAGGTCTCGAAGAAACGATCCGCTGCCAGCGGCGACCATTCCAGAAAAACCTCGCCACCGTCAATATGCACGACCTGTTCAAGTTCTACTTGCTGCGGAGGAAGAGTGTCCGGATAAATATGACTGTAATGAATGGCGCTATCCATTGCATTCACAAACGGATGATAATACTCTCGCGCGAGCAGGAAAGTGGAGTCCCGCGGAGGAAGCGGCCCGGCAAGCCACTGTCGCCACTGTGCCGGTTGCCACAAGCCGTCCGGATACTCGTCCATCTCGACGTGAATGAAATTCTCCGGATCGAGGGTTGCGTTGTGAAAGCGATGGCTGTAGATTCCTTCTTGGTTTGACGGCGCGCCGGTCAGATCCGCGATGCTTGGAATAGTAACCGAATCCGGATCGAGAAAATAAGAATAGGGCGGCCAACACCAGAGGCTGACGTACTCATCCACGCGCCTGTTAATGGAAGGATCTCCGGCCAGCGAGGTCAGCGGATAGCGCCCGAGGAAGTGAATAAGGTCTTTCCGTTCAGCGAAGTCGCGCAACGGCGGGTTCGGGGTAATATCATCGCGGAAAGCAGACACCTGCAAATCGCTCAATACGCCGTGAGTGCCGGTATCATAGGAATGAATCTGCAGCGCAAGAAACCGCGAAGTGCGGTTAGGGTCGAGGGAATCCACCAGAACCTCGTGGCACACCGCAAACGGAGTGCGACTATTGCGGCTTGGATCACTCAGCGATTTTTCGTTGTTATAGGGAGGGTTCCAGGATTCCCAACTGACTTCGCGTCCCGCTCCGGCAATCATCATTTGCAGCATGTCCATCTCGATGAACATGTCCAGCCCCACGGGAATGGAGAGAAAATCATCTTCGGGATGCGGCATTTGCACAACGATCTTCTGCATCAGCGCTGTCGGATTGAAGACGAACAATCCCCAGCCACTACGAAAGCCGCCCACGATATCGTCGGTTTCAATCGTGTCCACATTGGTATCGCGATAACTGTAATCCAACTGTTCGCGCAGAATATAGAAAGTCTTCTGCAACTCAGTATCTGTGAACCGCACGATCTCGTAACGCCACGCCGTGTGATTGTTCATCAACAGCGTATCAACGGCATTCCAATTCCCACGTAAAGCCGAGCGAAAGACCGCCCGCCAACGAGCCAGAGTCGTGTCTCCACCGGCTCCGGTTGGAATCATGGTGAATGTGCCAAAGCCGTTCGTTTGCGGATCGAACCAGCTTGGACCATAGTCATTATATCCGGCACGAGCGATACCCTCTGACACATGACTGCTCCAATTCTCATAAGCACAGTCCATGCACTGACCAATGACAAAACCACGTAGAGTTCCGGTCTCGTTAACAATGGTTGCGTGCAACGGATTCACACAAACCAAAGCCATAAGCAGTATGCCAGCGCCGATTAATTTATGCATTGTAGTTGGGAAAGGTCTTGTTTGTGGGTAGTTTTATCTCTTAGGTTGTCATCCTGAAGGTCTTCCTGAAGGATCTCTCTTCTTCTCCCTTCTATCACCGCCCCCTCCATAACATTGTCATCCTGAGTTCACGTCTTCGCCATCTCGTGAACTCAGAATCTCTGTTTCTACTTTCAGGTTTCAGGTCAGTGGTGTCTCTCTTTTCCTTCAAATCGAAAATGCGAATTTCTCGGTAGGGGCGGTCTAAGGTCTTCCGCAGCCCGCCCGTGCAGTTCATTTCGAGGTCGTCAATTTCTTCGCCGTATTTTTGTCGGTTGGCGGGCG
>JAGVEU010000093.1 GCA_020057985.1 Calditrichota bacterium
CAAGCCGCCGAGTCCGATTCCAATCCACTTGAAGATTTTTCCGAAACTTGAGGCCATACGATCTCCCAAAATTGATATTCATATCTGTATAGTCATAATATCGGAAATGCTGGCCTTTTTTGCAAGCAGAATTTTGCAGTAAGAAACTCCCCTTCGTGACAATTATCTACAAGTCAGGCCCTCTTAGCGTTCTTGTACTCGTGTAACTATTTGTTTATTTTGAGTTTGATGCTATGAATACAGAGTGCGTATTTGATAACGCTTGAAGTTGTCTCTGTACTGACGAGAAGTTGACAAATGCGATAATATTTTGTATATAGTTTACATCAGCAAACCCCAATCCATCAGGAGGCTTTCATGTGTACTCAGACTGGCTGTCGCAATCCACTGCACTGCATTGTTCCACCGTTTATCCTCGAAAACATGGCGAAATCGGACAACACAAAGGTTCGAGATTTCGCCATCAAGAACCTTGCCCAATCGGCAGCGGCTCGCGCCACTCGCGAGATCCTGGCCTTTGCCCCGAATCTCTTAATCTCGGCTTCACCCGCCGCGAGCCGATATCGTCTGGTCTATGATATGCGCGGCAATACCTCACCGCTTCCGGGGATTCTCAAACGGTCGGAGGGCGATCCGGCCTCCGGTGATACGGCGGTGGATGAGGCGTATCGCTACAGCGGCAATGTCTATGATTTCTACAAGGGTAAGTACGGACGCAACTCCCTTGATGGTAATGGCATGACCCTCGTTTCGAGCGTGCACTACGGCCATAGCTACAACAACGCATTCTGGAATGGCTCGCAGATGTCCTATGGCGATGGAGACGGAATCGTATTTTCCCGTTTCACGAAATCGCTTGACGTGGTTGGCCATGAACTCACGCATGGTGTGGTTCAGTTCACATGCAATCTTGAGTACAGCCGCCAGCCGGGAGCATTGAACGAACACTTTGCTGACGTCTTTGGCGTGCTGGTCAAGCAATGGCGAATGAAAAAGCCACTCTCCAGGACGATGATCGCCAAGATGTGGCTAATCGGCAATGATCTAATTGTTACCGCACCGACTCGAAAAGCAATCCGCAGCATGTCGAATCCGGGAACCGCTTACACCAATGATCCGTATCTTGGTACGGACCCCCAGCCGAAGCACATGAGCCATTACTATGCCGGCTCAGCGGACAGCTACGGCGTGCACATCAATTCGGGAATTCCTAACCATGCATTCTATCTGGCAGCGAAGGGAATCAGTGGCGCGGCATGGGATAAGCCGGGCAAGATTTGGTACAAAACCATGCTGGCCCTCACGCGCACGAGCGACTTTGACGATTGCGCGCGAGCAAGCATTGCGATGGCAGGAAGTCTGTACGGAGTGGGAGGCGCAGCGCAGAAGGCGGTCAAGAAGGCATGGAAAACGGTTGGGGTCATCTAATCTGTCAAGAAATACAAACCAGATGCGAACATGAAAGTTCTCTTTGAACAATCGGGCGGCTGGGGCAACCCCTTGGGCCGCATCTGCAAAATCGAGACCGATGAACTCGATGCCAAGACATCCGAACAGCTTGCCAAGCTCGTCAAGGCGGCGAAGCTCGGAAGTATTGCCAGTAGCGTTTCGCCGCTAGGGCGAGACATGATTCAGTATCGAATCGAGATTGAGGATGGTGCGAAAACCACTACGGCTACTTTCGACGACACTGGCATGACCGAGGCTGCGCGGCCATTGATCGAGTTTTTGCAGAGCCGGGCTCGGCCACGAACGAAAAATGATTAGATGGAGTGGCTGACCATACAAAATTCAGAAGGCGGTGGAAAAACCGCCTTCTGCTGTCTCGTTGGCTAATCGAATCAGCGCGATAGCAACTCGATAAGGATCTGGCGCAAACGACCGCGGATTGCGAGTGCTTCGTCGGCAGTCTCGCGATCCGCACTTTCGCCCGGATACCGAAAATCCACTGCGGCACGTGTCAAGAACCGCAATTCCTCAGGAGCTGCGGACCATTCTGCTCATGCTGGCGTGAGAAGACTGCTATTAGAAGAATCAGTCCGTGAGTTCGCGGCGTCGAGCCCCCCAGTTGGATCAGCAATCCCTTCATGAGCTTCTCCACACACTGCTGCGCATGAAAACAGACCGCATCATAGCTGGGACTTTCGGCTGCGTACATCTCGCGCTGTGCTGTCGTGAAATCTCGCTCGGCTTTGTCCATCCATTGCTTAACGGTGTCGTTCATAGAGCACCTTTTCGTGATCGAGGGCTTCGCGCAATAGCGGATCACCCTCCCTGTAGCTTTTCTCTGTATCTTCGGCGCGTCGCGCAATCAGATCTACATCAAAAGGCGGGTTGATTTGATTGAGAATCTCCAGCGATTTGAGAACTCGTTCCTGCAAAGGGCAAAATGACAAGCAGATCCACGTCTGAGCCTTCGTGAGGCTTGCCGTAAGCGTAGGATCCGAACAGTACAATCTTCTCAGGCGTAAACTCCTGAGCGATTTTGTGGCACATGGCCTCGATGGCTTGGAGAGTAATCATGACCAACAAAATATGAGCAATTGGCTACAGAAAGGCAAGTGACCAATAGCAACCCAATATGTCCACTTCAGATTCAGTAAGTGTCTCGGGTACTTCAGGCTATGATTTGGGTTCATGTGCTTATCTAAACTGCAGGACATTCTTGGAATACCTGCGGAATGAGTGCTCGGTCATTCCTCTCCACCACCCCCAGCCAAAGCGGGGGAGACGGGCAAAAAGCGCCAATGTTTGGGAGGGAGGAAGAATAGGTCGCTCCTTCAGAAATCGTATTCGAGGAGTTTGAAGATCAGG
>JAGVEU010000466.1 GCA_020057985.1 Calditrichota bacterium
CGGATTCATTACTTGATCTCCCGCTCTGGAAAGACCCTGAAGCTTTGTTTCGGGATACGATGGTCGCCGTTCTGCCGCGTCCGGGATTCAATCTTTCCCATGTGCGGAATGAGTACTTATCAAGGGCTCGAATCCTAAGGACACCTTTGCTGGAGATCTCTGCACGAGAAATCAGACAGCGAATTGGAAAAGGCGAGTCGGTCAGTGATTTTATTGCACCACCTGTTTATACGTACATTCGGACGCACGGCTTGTACAAGGGCATACTTTGATCGTTGCAAGAAATTCACCCTACAGTGCAATTCATGCGTGCTGCGCTGGCTTTTGCTTACTGAAACATCTGTTAATACACATCTATACAGCATCTTACATGGAATGCACACAGGCATAAGGCTTGCTTTTCATATAGTTGCTCATCAATTTTTTGTTCTGTGATATTACTCTGATACACCAACCAAAGGAGAAAGAAACATGGGTCGCTCCCCAACCTTGTTACTAATCGGAATTCTTGTGGCGTTCTGCTCTCTGGCGCTTGCAGATCAACCCACCGAAATGCAGTCCGTTCTGGTTCCAAACGGTATTGACTTCATTCACAATTCCCTCGACGATCCTCAGCCGGACACAATTCGCTACGACGACAACACGTCTACGTTCTTGAATACCGCAACTAATTTTTGGGTGCGTGTCAAGTTTACTGCACCCGACGACTTCGAGCTGCGCAGTGTGTACTTCCGGACCATCAACGGCTCCGGTACGGCTGCGCCGTGCTCCGTCTTTGTTTACTCAGCCAACGGCGACAATCTGGGTACAGTACTCAGCTCGCACCGTATCAACGGCAATGTCCCCGATTTCCAGTGGGTTGACACTAATGTGCCGACTCCAGTCAATTTCACTGCCGCTCAGGACTTTTTCATCGTGATCGGCCCCAATCCCGGTGGTCCACAGGCTCAGGGATGGCATGTGCTCCTGGATAATGCCAACACGGGAGGTCGCAGCAAGATCTCAACGACTGGCCGTCAAGGCAATTACGTCAACAGTGGTGGTGATTACTGGATCCGTGCCGGTGGCCAGGCAGCAGCGTTTACTGATCTTGATGCGCAAGAGTGCTTCGACCTGAACCGCCATGGCGATCCCGCTTTCAATACCGTCCTCGGCGATACACTGCAAATCAAAGCCCAGATTTATAATGCCGGCAATACAGACGTAGACGCATTCACCATTCACTGGTCTATCCAAGGCCCAGGCGGTGAAGTGTTCACCAATGAGATTGCAGTCTCAACTCCGCTTCCGTCTGGCTCAATCGGCCAGTATACTGCAAGCCAGCGTTTCATTCCGGCTGTGAACGGAGAGTTCATTGCTACCTGTACCGTGAATGCAACCGGCGATGCGGTACCGGATAACGACGTCACCATGCTACGTTTTTTCGTCGGCGGTAACCATCGCTGGTATCGCTATGATGACAACCAGACTCCGGACAGCTATGTGGGTTTCACACCCGGCAATGGCTGGGGTGTAACGTTCCTCCCCGCCGCGACTCCGGCAGCCATTGAGACTCTGCGGTTTGCCATGGGAGGAGCAGGTTCAGGAGACTTCCGCATTTACATGAACGATCCCACGACTGGCGCACCTACTGGAACCCCTGTCTGGAGTGCAACACCTCAGGTTGTGCAAGGGTGGAATTCCGTTCCTGTGAGTCCGGCAGTCAATATTTTTGAAGGCGAGTCGTTCACGGTTGCCTACCTCTATACGACCATTGGCTTTGGAAAAGATGATACCCCACCCAATGACGCGGGGATTACAAACATGGGAATCATCTCTTGGCAAGCCGGATCGGACGGAGCGGAGTGGTTCGACGATCTGACAGGCAATTGGGCGATTCAGGTCTATATGGATACGACCAATGCGCTGCCTCCATATCCTCTGATCGAAACAAGCGTGGATACGCTCCAGTTCGGAAGCGTTGATACGACAGGCAACACAAGCGCGACTCTCAGACTCTGGGTGTACAATCAGGGCGGTAGTCAGGTTCTAAGCGTCACCCAGATGGTGTTGAATCCGCCGGCCATCCGTCCCATGTATCAGCTTAGCCGCACCACGATGTCCGTTGCTGCCGGTGACTCGCAGTTTGTGGACATCACGTTCAACCCGGTAAATGTCCAAGCCTACAACGGTTTGCTTGCCATGACGAACAACTCACACAACGAGCCGACAAAGAATATCATTGTTCGAGGCAGTGGCTCTCCGGCCCAAGCGGTGCAGATTGTCGAAAGTGGAATGCCCACTCAGTTCGGGCTGAGCCAAAACTTCCCGAATCCGTTTAATCCGCAAACCGAGATCGAATTCGCGTTGCCGATGAGTTCACCGGTGACACTCACGGTCTTCAATGTGCTCGGTCAGGAAGTTGAAATCCTTGCGTCAGGCTCATTCACCGCCGGTGTCTATAAAGTCACCTTCGATGCTAAGAACCAGACTTCCGGTCTATACTTCTACAAACTCGAAGCAGGTTCCTTCATCTCCCTCAAGAAGATGATGCTGCTCAAATAGATCTCATCCGGCTGCGGAGAGACAATAAAAGCGGTGATGGCCGAAAGGTCATCACCGCTTTGCGTTCAGATCTCCCCCTCTTAAAACTCCTCTGTCATTCTGCTATATTCATCCACTGTGACTATCCATGGCGGCTTATTTTTTGAAAGAGCATAAAACAGGCAAACAGAAGATCGACAACCGATTCCTTGTCCTCTCAGCATCCAACGTTAATGGCCAAACAGGACTATTGGAAATGCGTATGTCACTATTAAAGCACTGGTTTCGTAAGTTGCTTTTTTTTTTATAGTTAGAAAATAATGCTTGACAATGCCATATAGACTGCCTATATTATTTACACTGGCTTTCGAGACTGACCGGTCTATTCGTGAATTAAAACACATTTTGAGGTTAACATGCGCGAATCACTCTGCTGTTTGAATGAAACAAAGCGGCAGGGAGATTCGCGTCTTTTGTTTTGGAGTACAAATAAACGCATCCTAACATCATGATAACGCTGTATTTAATAGTTCTTATAGTAGTCGTCATTCCTTGCAGGTCCTTGGCCCAGGGATGGACTGAAGTGTCTGGAATTTCTGAGCTTGTACAGACGGCAAAATGCCTGCACGGCAGTGATACATTGGCCGTCCATACTGTGCAGGAGAAGCTCTATTGGACGAGTGATCTTGGTCAGACATGGCAGAGAGCCTCCATGCCGACACCCACAGTCACCCCTGTATATTCTATGGAATTTTTCCGATGGGGAGGAGAGGTGAATTGGCTTCTTAGTCGGCCTTTGGCTCCCTATCTCTTTCGCTCGACGGATCTGGGTGCGACGTGGTCGGAAGCCAGTCCTTCACCGCCTCGTGTTGGTCTAAGCAGACTGACACTCGATCAGACGATGAGGCTCTGGGGAATTGGTGTCAGCGGTTCCAAGTTGTACTATAGCGACGATGCCGGGTTCACATGGGACTCGCTGACTGTGGCTGCCGAGGTGGCACTGCTCGGAAACTTGTGGATCGCACCGAATGATGTAAACATCCTCTGGTTAGCGGCGGCGGGAAGCGGTGTCTATTTTTCCGCGAATCGAGGAGCAAACTGGACTCAGAGCCTCGCTGTTACGTCACCGACGCGCGTAGATGACATTGAAGGAAATCCGCAGAATCCCAATAGCGCCATTGCGGTTTTTCGGCAGGATTCGCTGGCATGGAACCACGGCGACGGCGTGTGGGAACGACTCGCCGTTCCGCTATCGGGCAATGCCGGAGACATGATTTTCTTGCAGAATGACTCGACTAATATTCTTACGGTGCGCGGATATGACGAACCTAATAACCTCCTGCACTCGATGGATGCGGGGCAGACGTGGTTTATAGACGACGGACCGTTTTACACCGTCAGCGCAGGTCAACTTGAAATTCTGGACCGAGTTCGTGGTTTAATTTGCGCGTATCTGAATGTCGGAATGCTGGTCAGCACGTCCAATTGGCAAGACAAACATCACGTGAGCATCGGATCTGATCTATGGCGTAAGTATTTTAGATTCTCCACTCAGACGCCAAGGATTGTGTGGGGATATCAGTATTCTTATTTTGGAGATGAGGCGGAGGCGATTTGGGTCTCCAACAATGGCGGAATGACTTGGCAACTGACTCCATTCATGGCACGTTCCCATTCCTACGCGCAGGTTCCGGGTCGGGATGCAATTTACGTAGTCTACCAAAACCGGGATCTGTTTATCTTGTCCTATCCTGACTTGTCGTTTGAGCAACTCAACACTCCGGCCGGAACAACGTTGATTTCAGTCATTGCGTCTCCAGCAGACACTTCAGTGCTTTATGCATTTAACTACGGAACCGGGCTGAACGTCTCTGAAGACCGGGGCATCACGTGGCGAACAGTAACTTGGCCTGTGGAAGCTCTCTACGAGATTCTGCCCTCTCCGGCATCACGATCAAGGGTGTTCTTATGGAGCGGTCTCTTTGACCCGGTAGAGGTATGGCGAACCGACGACTTTGGAGCAGGTTGGCAACTGATTTTCCATCGTAACAGTGGAGTTATTGTCGATTCATGGGTAAGCAGAGAGGCGCCCAATGATCTCAACGTGTGCATTCGTAGAGCTAATGAAGAGTGGTACTTCTACTCAACAGACGGTGGCCTGACCTTTGACTCCGTGCTCACGGCCGCACAAGATCAAGGATATCATGTTTATCCGTGGGGAGACTCGTTAGGTGCGATATCAGTCTTATCTCTACCACAAAATGCTGACAGCGCTTTTGTTACGACCGATCGAGGGCACGCTTTCCAATTCCGTGCGGCGCTTCCAGAAGTTACGCGCTACCGGCATGTGCTTTTCGGCAAATTCTCGCAAATCCTGGTTGATGATTATGAGACAGATAGGCTGTTCTACTATTCGCCCCTGCAGGACAACAGCCCATATCCTACTGCGCAGCCGATTTCCGGAATGTGTAAGTTGGAGGTTTTCCCGAATCCTGCAAATGCCTCCTCTTTTCTAAAGCTCCAACTTCCACAATTGGCTGATCCTGTTAGAATCCGCTTCTTCGATATTCTCGGAAGAGAAGTCCAGACGATACTGCTGTCAGGAAGAACTGGAGCGTCGCAAGTCATCCCTCTGCCCATTGAAACTTTACCTTCTGGAACATATCTTCTCCGACTTGAAACAACCAAGAGCCAGCCACTTGGCAAAACGAGGCTCACTATTATTCGGTAAACACAAGAAAGGAATTCACCATGAAAGCTCACATTCTGTTCGTGATCGCGGTTGGCTTGTCTTTCACATGCCCAATTGTCTACGGGTCTTTTTCGCCGCTGGATATTGACTCTCTCGCGACGGGAGATCTGGTCATCAATCACCGTTTTCTGGTTGAACCCAGCCCCGGCGTGGATTCGGCCGCACTCGATTTGGCTTTGTCGGGAATCGGCGCAAAGATCGAGTGGTCATATAAGGTCATTAACTGGTACAGTGTACGTTTTGATTCCGGATATGCGGAAGATCTACATGATTCGTTGGCTGCACTCGGGGCAGTGTCGAAAGTGGACTACGACATGATCATTAGTCCAAACAACTACTATCCGGAAGAGATTGATTTTTCGTATCAGTGGCCTCTGGATACGTGGGAAGGCCAGACCTATGACATTGATATGCCGGAAGCATGGACATTCACAAGAGGTAATCCGAATGCAGGGATCTTTATTTTGGACTCCGGGTATCCCGACGTGGGTGGCATCGCTCACCCTGACTATGACCGCGAAGGTCATATTGTTGCGGGACCAAACTTCTGCCTAACTGAGCTTCCACCCCCACATGGAGGATGCTATACGAATGGTTATGATGTTTTAGGTCATGCGATAATCATGGCAGGCATCATTGGAGCCGAGCATGATGGAGAGTATCTTGCAGGAGTCTGCCCGGAATCCTACTTATTATGCAGCAATTATATGTTCGAATACGCGGGGCACGGATGGTGCGGACAAGTGGGCGGAGCACTGACGGATCTCTATCGAGGCCTATTATTTTTACCGGACTGGAATCAACCCCGTCCCAACCAGAGGGCTCGAATCGTGAATTGCTCATGGTCGTGGCATTCGGAAGATGACATTGAGTCAATTGACGCTGTTCTCTCTCATTTGGAAGAAAATGGAATCTTGCTTGTTTGCAGTGCCGGACACAACTGCTTCGGCACACAAATTCTTGTGGATTATCCCGCTTACTGCGCACGAACCCACTCAAATGTGCTTGCAGTAAATGCCTATGAACGCAACGGAAATTACGCCGAGTGGTCTGCATATTTTCACGATCAAGGTGATCAATCCAAACTAATTGGCGGGCCTGGTGGGTCTACAGGACCTTATCGGATACAACCCGGTTCTTGGTGCATTAATTGGCCCTGTTACCCTAATAATCCCCCGATTGAGTTCGTTGATCATGTTGACGTCCTTGTTGATTTTGTTCAAAATACAAGGATTGAGCAGTTCTTTGTGTTCAATGGTTTTCATGATCCGTCGCATCAGGAAACTAACCTTGAGGATGTTTTCGGTGGAACATCTGTCGCTTGTGCACATGCCACAGGAGTTGCCGGATTGGTTTGGGCGCTCAATCCTGATCTGACTCCAGCCGAAGTGCGACAGGTACTGCTTGACAGCGCAGTGCCTGGAGATCCGCACAACGGCGTCGGAAGATTAAACGCGCTGAATGCGATGTTCCAAACACCCGGGGCGAAGACGCTTCAGTTTAATCTCGACCTCACACGAGAAGTTAGCTTAGTTGGTGATTTGATTATTCCGGCAGGTGTGGAACTGCGTTTTTCTGAAGGAGCGGCGATTAATATGGAGTCTGGCACATCAATCACTATCGAAAATGGTGGATGGGTCACGTGTGGCGCGGGTGGAGAACCAGATATTAGATTCTCGCCCGGTGCAGAGATCATTATTGAGGATGGGGGTCATTTTGGCGTTTGCCAAAACAGTTGTCTCACGATTGAAAACGGTGGAAGTGTCGTTGCTGAGGAAGGATCAAATTTGTGGTTCGCCCCCGGAGCAAGAATCGTGGTTGAATCTGGAGGGAGGATTGAAGCGAACGGTACCTCTGGCAATCCGGTTCGATTTGAAGCGGGAGGGCCGAATCCTGAGCAGGCTTGGAGCGGCATTCACATTCAGAGTTCCAGCCGTGAAAACCAGTTCAGCCACTGCATCTTCAATAATGCCTCTGTGGCGATCCGCGGCTTACAGGATTCATGGGTCAATCTCTCTGACTGCAACTTCAATAGCTGCGGCATCGCTGTTGCCTCGCTGAATGGCTCTTTTATCAACCTGACCAACTGCAATGCTGCCGCGAGTCGCTACTACGGAGCCATTGCCGCTTCGCGTGGGATTGTGGAGATGCACGGCGGTATGATCACCACGAGCCAACGCGCAGGAATGTGGTCAGCGGGAATTGCCAGCCTGCGGCTTGATGGAGTGGGATTGGTTGGAAACGGGCCGGGCAACGTGGCCGACCGCACTCTGTACCACGGCGGAATTCGCAATTCATTCGGGACTGTTCAGATGCATTGTGTAAGCAGCAGCGCCAACAATGGGCCGGGCGTGACATCGCTCGGCGGTTTCGTGGACATGGCTCCCAGCGGCAAGAATACGATCGCAGAGAATCTGACCGTAACCGGCACACGCGCGCAGATCTTTTTCTGCAACACGGTTCCCGATCTGTGCAATGGACGCAACAAGATCTGTGCGGTGGGCGGAGACCTGATTCAGAATTGCGACGCTATCGGAAATCCGGTTGAGGTGACCAACAATTACTGGTGCGGCAATCCGGCCGGCAGAATTCCGAATCACTACGTGAACAACGGCAACGACAATGACCAGAGCACGAATCGCTGCTCGCTGAACGACTTCTCTGCGTGCGCCGCATCCGAAGCGGCCTACCGTTTTGATCAAGGCTGGACAGAAGAGAACCTGATGCAGTATGTTGCGGCGATGGCCGACTATGATACGGTGATGACGAAGTATCCTTACAGCAAGGAGGCCAAGCTCTGTCCCGGTCGAATTCTGTTTTGCGAGGGAATGCTGAACAAGGACTGGCAGACGCAGCGCACCTATTTCCTCGCGGTGGCGGATACGAACACGGATCTGGATCTCAAGTTTTCGTTGCGCGCTTCTGCCGCATGGTGTCTCGTGGAAATGGACGAATTTTATCTTGCGAATCAGGAATTTGCCAACCTCATGAATCAAGCCGACAGCGATTACAAATCTCAGAAAGTTGCGCTGGATGCCTTGCTCGCTGAGTTGAAACAGGCTCCGTGGGATTCCATGGGACAAGGCAAGCGCGGCGATAGCAGGGCGGATCGCCTGCTAAGCGCTGTGGATCGCATGGAAGCGGTTTTGAATGGTAGATCGGCTTCGCATCCATCGCCCACCGTTCCGACCCAATATGCCCTTTTCCAGAACTATCCCAACCCATTCAATCCCACCACCGAAATCCGCTTCGATCTGCCGGAGAACAGCCCTGTGCAACTTACAATCTACAATTCGCTCGGGCAGAAAGTCGCAACGCTCGTGGATGAAGTGCGAGTGGCGGGATCCTATCGCGCGCTGTGGGATGGCAAAACTGCGGCGGGAGTGAATGTAGCTTCCGGAGTGTATATCTATCAACTCAAGACCGGTAACTTCGTCGAGGCGAAGAAGATGGCGCTCATCAGATAAGGATGAAGGATGAGGGATGAAGGATGAAAGAAGAGGCGGATCGGATGGCCGCCTCTTTTATCTATTGTAGTTCCCGAAAGCAAGTTGGCATCAAGAACCCCCCTTTGTCCCCCCGTCAACGGAGGGAGACAAGATTGGTATCCCC
>JAGVEU010000045.1 GCA_020057985.1 Calditrichota bacterium
AAGAGGGTCGGCTGCAAGCAGACCGACACCGCAGACAGGCTCTCGCATATAAGAGCGCACGGCCGTGCGGCGCTACCTGTGCTGCGTTGCCACATCGTTTTGCGATTCCCTCAGGCAGACTTTTAATAACTTACAGAATCTATCCGAAGAGTGCAATAGAAAGAGAGTGTGAAGTAGTTTTGAGATTCATAAAAGCTCATGCCTCTCGGACATTTGTTGGAGGCATACCTCCAATTATTTTCTCCACTCCCGTCACAAATTCAGTGCTGAATTGAACATAAAGACAACCCAAAAGAAACAAACTGTTAGTCCATTATACATTATTAATTATGAATTTATGACTTGTTACTTCCTCTTGACAAGCCCGTTTAATGTGAGTATCTTGGTACAAAGCTTGTTGGAGGCACGATAGCTCTTTCAGGTTTCAAGTTCAACTTTCAGGTTTTCCCCGTTCTTCCTCCTCGTCGCTCCCTCGCCTCACTACCGTATAATTGATAATGTAGGGCGGCGGATGCAATTCGGATTCTTCCTCAGCTTTCGGCTCTTCCTCTTTTTGCCACTTAGCAAGCGTTTTCTTGCGGCGGCGCCATGCGTAAAATCCCGCTGCCAAAACCAGAATAATGAAAAGCGCTGAGACCCATAAATCGGTGTCGCCAAAGATCGAGTATTTGTAGGTTTCCTGTACGTGGCGAAGATAGTCGGATTCAAACTCGCCTAATTTGATATTGAAGATGTTGGCAAATGCGTCCTCGAAGTCGCGACCTTGCCGCACTGAATGAACAAGATTGGAAAGACCCGACATGCCGAACCGATTGCGCAACAACTCCACCGCCACTAACGACTCCGCATAACCCTGCCTTGCATCGCCTTCGCTGAAGGACATCAAGCTCTCAAGCTGCCATAAGGTATGCACTCGCCCCATCAAAGCGGCGCGAGACAGGAGCGCTGTTTCCAAATAGCTCATCTGCCCCGCCAGGAGTTGAGCAATCCCTTCGTCAAACCAGCGCGGATATCCTGACTGCGGAGCGCCGGCTTCCAAGAGCAGATGAACATATTCATGTACCGCCGTCACCGGCAATGGCCCATAAGGTAAACCAAAACGCGGTGACTTCAGCACCGCCGCACCCTGCTTGGCGAACGCAATTCCATTAGCCCAAATCGGTGCCCCCGCAGTCACTCGAAACCACTCCGCTTGCGAAGGAGTAATGACAAATCGCACAGTGTCAGCAAGAGCCAATCCAAGTTGTCGCTCCACCTGTGGAAGTCGTGTGTGAATCGTCTCCCACAAATCTGGAATCACACCAACATCTTCAGGGCAATAAATCACCCGAAAGCGCCCCGACTCCTGACGCATATAGTCTTGCTCGCGAGATTGTGCGAAGAGAGTTGATGCCGACACTGCCAGCAACAAACAAATTACGAGGAGATTATGTAATGCTCTGCGGATCAACATCCACCTCAATAGTTACACCCGGCTCAATTCGCGCTTGTTTGTATTCGGTTAGCGCCTGACGCACGGCGGTTCGCAATTTGACTCCGGCAGCATCCTGCTGCCGTGTTGTGCGCACTAATAGCTGATAGCGAAACAGATTTTTCAGTTTGAGAATCACCGCCGGAGCCGGGCCAAGCACCTCCACAGTCCCACTATGTCCAAGCAGATTCTTTAATCTGAGCATTGCTCGCGCCACTGCGGATTCATCCTTGCCCAATGCGCGCAGCAGAACTAACCTTGCAAACGGCGGGAAACAACCATCCGCTCTTGCTTTGAGTTGATTGCGTGCAAACTCCTCCCAGTCTCCCGCAATCGCTGTTCTCAAAACAGGATGATCGGGAACGGCCGTCTGCACGATGACTGTTCCTGTCTCTTCCCTCCGCCCTGCCCGTCCTGAGATTTGCAATATTAGCGCAGCGCCTCGTTCAGAAGATCGAAAATCGGGATAGAACAACTCGGTATCGGCCTGCACAACAGCCGCTAATTCTACGCCGGGGAAATCCAGTCCTTTGGCAATCATCTGTGTACCCACCAACAGATCATACTCACCTGCGGCAAACGCCGAGACCATTTTCCCATGTGCTCCGCGCCGGGTTGTGCTGTCTGAATCCATGCGCATAATGCGAGCAGTTGGAAAATGCGCCGCTAAATCTTCTTCGAGTCGCTGCGTGCCAAAACCTTCAGCCTTAAGATCGCCGGAACCGCACTTTGAACATATATCCGGAACCGGTTCGCGATGATCGCAATAGTGACATCTCAGCGCATGGCCTTTCTGATGATACGTGAGACTCACTGTACAATTCGGACACATCGGTACTTGACTGCAATTCGGGCATACCAGAAACGGCGAAAAACCGCGCCGATTTTGCAGCAGCATCACCTGCTTGCCGCGTTGAAGAGTCTCGCTAATGCTCTGAAGCAACTCATTGGTGAGCGCGGGAATCTCTGTAATCTCTTTCTTCTTTCGCCTGCCCGGCTTTTCCTCGTCCTTCAGAGGTTCCTCTTTCGGCGGTCGCGACGCAACTAATCGCACTCGCGGCATATTCGCCCCTCCGACACGATCAGGAAGTCTTAGCATTCGGTAGCGACCGGATTGAGCAAGATGAAAAGACTCCAGCGACGGAGTCGCACTGCCCAAGACTGCAACGGCATTTTCCATTCGGGCGCGCATCAATGCAGCATCCCGTGCATGATAGCGTGGCGCCGGTTCTTCCTGTTTGAAACTGGTCTCCTGTTCTTCATCCACGACAATCAAACCAAGATTTTTGAGTGGAGAGAATACTGCCGAACGCGCTCCAACCACCACCGGATAACGCCCTGTCAAGATTTCCCTCCATAAGTCATAGCGTACCGCCGGACTCTGTGCGCTGTGCTGAATCGCCACCCG
>JAGVEU010000297.1 GCA_020057985.1 Calditrichota bacterium
AACATCTCAAAGAATACACCGACCGATACAGCAAAACTCAATCCGATCATCGCCGAGCCAAGTGATCCAACTAGTTTCTCGGGTGCTTTGCGCATCACGAAGGTGTTCAGCACAACACCTAACAGCGGAAAGAGCGGGATCAGGAAAAGGAGATCTAACATGCTACCACTTCAATAGTCTCACTGAGTCTATGTTCATGGTTCCCCGATGCCGCCATAGCGCGATAATGATGGCAAGTCCCACTGCCACTTCTGCAGCAGCTACACACAAGACAAAGAACACCATCACCTGACCTGCCAGATCCAATGTATATCGGGCGATAGCCACGAAGGTGAGGTTGACTGCATTCAGCATCAATTCCACAGACATGAAAATGACAATGAGGTTCTTCCTCGTCAGCACCCCCATCACACCAATCGCAAACAGCGTGGCCGAGAGCAGCAGATAATGAGAAAGTTCAATCTGCATTTGGCTCTCCTGAATCGGGTTTGCGAATCATGGCAACAGCGCCGACTACGGCAAGCAGAAGCAGAACAGACACAACCTCAAAAGCATAGAGGTACTTGGTAAAGAGGAGGTTCCCCACATCCGCCACCTTCCCGAAATGCTCTACATCGGGCTTCGACGGCAACGTTCCGGAATTGCTCATGATGGCAATGAAGGAAGCCGCAAGCACCAGCGTCGCCACCACGATTCCCGCCACTTGCCAGGTGATTGCCAGCTTCTCTTCAATCTTTCTCAGATTCAGGAGCATGATCACGAACAACACAAGCACAAGAATGGCACCGGCATAGACGATTACCTGAATTGCCGCCACAAATGGCGCTGCAAGCAGGACATAGAAACCCGCAAGGCAAAACAACGTGACTACCATATACAGGGCACTAACGATGGGAGCCGGAGTGGTGATAACGAGCAGTGCTGAAAGGATCGCAACAATGGCCAGCGCTGCAAATAGAATTGTTTCCATTAAAACGGAGTTACTACGGGGAGATCGTACGGGGGAAAACTGTCAGGTCTTTGATGAAAACTTCAGGGCTGTAAGGCTCTGTAGACCGCCGAATATAGGGAAAAAAGTTAAGATAATCAAACTGTATGTGAAGAATCCCGCACACCGGAGAGCATCTTCTCCAATTCAGAAAGAAAGCCTTCGAGGTTCTCATACCGCTTAAAAACAGATGCGAACCGGACATAAGCTACTTCGTCCACTTTGCGCAGTTCGTCGAGAATCCATGATCCAATTTGCTGAGAGGTAACTTCCTTCCCTTCAGCAGCACTCACTAATGCCTCAACATTGGCAGTGATTTGCTCGATCTGATCTACAGATACAGGTCGTTTATTGCAGGCTATGGAAATTCCGCGAAATATTTTCTTGGAATCGAATGGCTCTCGCGCACCATTGGATTTTGCTACAAAAACAGTCGTTTCCTCTGGAGCCTCGTAAGTGGTGAATCTGTTCCCACAGGCTGAACATTCTCGCCGCCGTCGGATCGCCAAGCCCTCTCTTGCCGGTCGAGAGTCTATGACTCGATCTTCATCGGTTCCGCAGAATGGACATTTCATAGGTCAACTGCGAAAGGCCCGCAGCACTTTCGCGTGAATGAGTCTATTCATATAGCGGAAATCCCTTGACCAGATCGGCAACCTCTGCTTTCACTTGAGAAAGAACGGCCTCGTTCTCCATGTTCTTCAGGACTTTGTCCATCAGACGAATAATCGCGCGCATTTCGGCTTCTTTCATTCCGCGAGTTGTAACTGCCGGTGAACCGATTCTGACACCCGAAGTAACCATTGGCTTCTGTGGATCAAACGGAACCATGTTCTTGTTGACCGTGATCCCCGCTTTTTCAAGCGCTTTTTCAGCAGCTTTGCCGGTCAAGTTTTTCTTGGAAAGGTCAATCAGAATCAGATGCGTATCCGTTCCGCCTGAGACCATATAATAACCATGCTTGGTCAATTCATCGGCCATTGCCTGAGCATTATCCACAACCTGCTTTGCATATTGCTTGAACTCGGGTTTCAAAGCCTCGCCGAATGCAACGGCTTTAGACGCGATCACATGCATCAGCGGCCCACCTTGAATACCGGGGAAAACCCAAGAGTCAAAGGCTTCGATAAATGATTTTGCCTTGGGCATTCCTGCAAGCAGAAGTTCTCCGCCTGCTTCGCTGGAGAGCAGCATTCCACCACGAGGGCCGCGCAAGGTCTTATGGGTCGTCGAGGTAACCACATGACAATACGGGAGAACATCAGGATGCAGTTTGCCTGCCACAAGCCCTGCGAAGTGCGACATGTCACAGACCAAGTAGGCGCCGATTTCGTCCGCCAGTTCGCGGAATCTGGCCAATTCCCACGCTCGTGGATATGCAGAGGATCCCGTCATGATTAACTTGGGTCGAACTTCGCGTGCAGTTTTTGCCAGGGCGTCAAAATCAATTCGGCCCGTTTCGCGGTTGACTCCGTAGCTTACAACTTTGAAGTATCTGCCTGAGAAGTTGACGGGCGAACCGTGAGTGAGGTGACCGCCATGCGCCAGATCCATTCCCATGAACGTGTCGCCCGGATTCAAGAGTGTGAAGTACACCGCCATATTGGCCTGAGCGCCGGAATGTGGCTGGACATTAGCCCATTTGCAGCCAAAGAGTTCGCAGGCTCGCGAGATTGCAAGTCGTTCCGCATCATCTACGAACTCACATCCGCCATAGTAACGCTTGCCGGGAAGTCCTTCGGCGTACTTGTTGGTCATGACGCTACCCATCGCTTCCATGACTGCTGAAGAAACGAAGTTCTCTGAGGCGATGAGTTCCAAGCCGGTGTTTTGTCTGTTTCGCTCGCGGTCTATCGCGGCAAAGATCTCAGGATCAGCCTCCTGAAGGCGTTTCATGCCAGACATTTCGATGAACTATCTGAGTTACTTGGGAGTCCTTGGTCTGGAGCGTTCGAACCACAACTCACCGATCTCGAATTCAATATTCAGCCGCAGGAAATTCTCTTCTACATGCATTTGAGAATCTCCCCGTTTACCTAATTCAGCAGCCCAGTGAAGTAAACCGCGTGATTGTCCAATGGGAATGGATGTTCCGAGCACTGCTGCGATCTCCTCGACACTGTTACCTGAAATCTGCGGCCAATAGTGTCTGCGGAAAAGAAATCCGGCTCGATACCCCAACGAATTCCAGACCGTCTTTGGAGTATAGCGATGCGCAAGTCTCTCGACTCCCAGAGACAGATACATAGGACGCTCTGGCTTCACAGTTGAGCCGCCGTACAAACCAAGCTCACTATTCCAAGCTTCGCCGTACAGATCGCATACAACCGCTATTCCCGGCGGGATTGTGTACGAAAGCCCGACTCCGTATTGCCACTCAGGAGTACTCATGCTCCGGTTGCTCTTCAGTACCGTATCGGCTCCACTTTTGGTGAACTCATAGCTCCAATGTCCGGTCTGTTGTTTGCGCAGATAGCTGCCGACTGAGAATCTTGGACTGAAACGATAGAAAGAGCCTACCGAAATCCACCAATCGCGATAGCTGGCAAGGTCTGTATAGAGAAGGCTTCGGTAAGTACTCGACGAGTCAAAAAGCAAGGCGGTCTCGCGTTGATTGCGCAAAAACGAATAGGCGAGCGACAGACCCACAGCGAAGTCTTCTGAAATCCGGTAGGCATTCTCGATTCGCACATCCATGCCGCTTCCACTCCAGAAAATCCGCCGTTCATAGGTCACAGTATCTGTGCTCACACCGTGATAGACTCCAGTTCGACGATCGTACGTCTGAATATCCATACGTCGCGTTGGCTCAGCGCCTAAGCCTAATTTCCACTTAGAAGTCAGCGGAAAGTAAAGCCGGAATTCCTTCCATGTCACCTCTCCATCTGAGTCCTTCTGGCCACCTGATTTCGTCTGCCAATAGCCGAACTGACCGGAGATTCGCGCTGTGGTCTTGCGAACAAAAGCAGTTAATGCCGGATTCTCGGAGTTGAAGGACATGCTATCGGCCAAGCCAAATCCTCCTCCGCCCAAGCCCAGCACTCGCGCACCGCCGCCTACGACATGCTCGCCGATGCCATTCGCCGAGAATATCGAGCCGCCCGCATAAAGTGGCATGCAAGCCGCAAAGACTACCAGCAGAATTAGTGTGCTATTTCGGTATACCAAATCTTCAGTTTCGGTTTGAGGCTATCGGCATCTGCGCC
>JAGVEU010000010.1 GCA_020057985.1 Calditrichota bacterium
AGAATACGTCTATTGTCCCTGATTTCGATCCGTGCACGTTCATTGCTGATAACCGCCCGCCCGAGATTCTGAATTGTAATTTTGGCGCCGGGGCCACCATGGATGGATGGGAGATTCTGAACGGCAACTTGGTGAATATTCCCAATATCGTCGGTTGCTGTGATACCCTCCGCATCTACATGCGAATCAACAATGGCTCCTTTCCGGATTGGGATCCGGAGTGCCCTGGCGATGGTCGTGACGGCTCAACGTTTACAGACTATTGCCTTGTAGACCACGAAACCAACTTTGATGTCCAGTACATTGCAGTCGGTTTTGGCGAGTTCCTGCTGAGCCTTGGTTACGACAGCGCATGTTATATTAATAACGGATTCCTCCACGAACCGTTTCAGTTCGGGTCCAATTGCTTAGATCTTGCTGGACCGGGGGTTCAGGATGTTTTCATAAGCAATCCGACGGACAGAAGCAATGGTTTGCTGTGGATAGACATTCCGTTCTGTGCTGATGATTGGTGTGATATCGCGCAACTCTGTGTGGATATTGAAAACGACTTGGGTCGCAATATCAAATTGTGGGCTTTGGACAATGCCGGTAATGCCAGCGATCAGGATCCGCTCACTCCCATCGTAGAGGGCTTGGATTGGGTACCGGCTGGCCCGGGTCTTGGTGGTGTTGAGCCTATTTGCTTTGATAACGTTCCGCCACCGATTCCGCCAGATCTCTTGCCCGATGGCGCGGATATTTACTGGGAGAATGGCTATTGCGTAGTAAGGTTCTCGCCGCTGATGGAACCGGGCACATTTACTCCCGGCCGTTTCCTTAGTCCGGATTCCGTCGAGTGGCGTTTTGATTTCAGCCAAGTGGCTGAAGCGGCTCGTCCACCACAGGATCGTATTTACATGATCGGTTTCGATGTCCAAAAGGAAGCGCAACTCTTTGATACGCTGACCTGTGCGCAACCGAATTATATTAATCCGGGTTTCTTCCCGCCAACTGATGCATCCGTTGCCTGGGGTTGGGATGGAATAACAACATCTACTTATACATGGTGGGGACGCGCGACAGCATCGTCGTTATTTGATTCGGCGGCTATGCAATACCTCAACCTTCCGGAAAGTGATTTGGCGCGAAACTTCTGGAACTGCCCGAATGGTAATCTTGTAGGAGTTACGCTGGCTCGAATTCTCGATGCCGCAGGCTGTAATGCCGTGCTTGGGTGGGATCACAATCCGGCTACAACGTATGATGATGGATATACCATTCTAAATGCGCTCTCGCCCGTGGTGGACATTTGCGAGCCAGCGGTTTGGGATAGCGCGGGTGGTGATACCCTTATGTGCACCGACATGCCATACGTGGCTCCTTATGATCCGGATGGCGGCGGTCCACTTCCAATACTCGATCATGTCTATGTATGGCATGATGTCAATCCGCCCAATCCGAATGGTGATCCGGATCTCCGGTTTAAGCCTGAGCGCTTCTATACTCAGGGCTTGGATGTCGCCTGTCAGAAGGAAGGCCTTAGTTATCGTGTTCGCATGGAACCAATTTGGCCCTCTCCGTTTGGTTGGGGGACATGGGTGCCGGAAACTCGCTACTACGCCGAAAGTTCTTTGGCCGATTTCTTCTACGCTTATAACGGACGATCTGTAGCAGATCCTCCATTGTACGTGCCCGTTGCATACGATCCGCTTCAGGATGATCGCGAAGGTCCAATAGTCTCCTTTACGTGGGGCCATCAATATGCCATACTTTTCTCACCACTCCCGGACGGTCTCTATTTGATGACCCTCGAGTTGAAGGACAATGCGGGCAACATTTACGAAGATCCTATCTATATTCTGTTGGAAGGCGCTGGCCCGCTGATTTCTGATGGTCGTTTCATTGGCGACGATGTAACCCCGTGGAATTGCCAGAATCTGTTCTTCCCGAACTTTGCGGATGCGGATGGTGATACAGTATTTGCCAGAATCACAACCGACACGACCGCAACTGAAGTCACGTTCGATTGGAGCTGCGTGTTAGGTGACGTACGCCCGGGCATGCCGGATTCTACGGTTCTGACTCGTGACAGCGTTGCAACTCCCGGCAATCCCAACGGACATATCCTCGTCCTCGACGTTCCGTTGCCTGGCGACGCCTATCGCTTCTGGACAGCCTGGATTCTGGTAGATTTGGATCAGGTTGACTTGGGTAACACCGACAACAATATTTATGAGTTCGACGACATAACAGCCGGTCCTGACTGCGATCAAGATCTCGACTTCTACAAGAGCGTTGAAGTTACTGTTGAAGATATTGTTGGACACGTGACAGTATTTGATCCTAGCTCGATGCCGGGACCCTTTAGCCCGACCTGTCATGCATTCCGTATCGGCCCGTCAGATTGCCCGTGGCTTCTGCCGCAGCCGACCGAGGACGACTGGTTCTCTTATGATCGCGCCCATGTGCGCCCGGGAACGCCGCCCGACTTTGGACCTTCGATTCCAGACGGACTCTTTAATGCAATCTCCCCCGGAGATATAGATGCCCAAGGTGGCAATGAGAACTGGGATGCCGATACCAATCCGGCGCAAGACGAGAATCGCGACTCAGTCTATGTGCGTGTGTTGATTGCACGTTCGACGCTGAGTGCTGGACCGTTCCCGCCGGCAATCCCTGATACGTTGGTCTTGACGATCACGAATCCGACCATTTATGCGCCCGAACTTTTCCCGCGCGTCGTGACCGTCAAGAAGGCTCTATTAGATCCGGGTCCATTGGAACTCTGTATTCCCCCCGGTGATCTCCTTGATCTATATAGTGGATGTCTAACTTATGTGGATCCACTTTTCCCCTTGACAAGTGATCTTATGTTCATATACCTCTGGAACGGAACGTTCTATCAGGGACCGGGCAATGATCCTCGCATGATGGTTCCGCACCTGTTGCAGGATACCGTCGTTGTGGATGTCTATACAGTCAACTACAACAACCCGCCGACCGATACTTGCAACATCATGGAAGCCTTGCTGGATGTGGACAACATCAATCCGGACTTCATTGGTGATCGCTCTGCAGATCCGGCAGATCCGTGGCCACCTGACGTTTTTGCAAAAGGAACGCAGAATCCGGCAACTCACTCTACGCCAACCGTCTATAATATGGGTTGGGATGGTGATTGCGGTTTTGTGTTCGGTGATAGCGACACCTTCCAGCTCAAAGTGCGAGTAACCGAGCAACTGCATTATGAACCGGCGGACTTAGCTGCAAATCAGACGACCGGTTCAACCCCGCCGTTTGCAGACCTTACACACCCGGTTGATGGTTGGAATAACTGGCAAGTCGCGCTTGTTGATGGTGCCACTGGCTCGCCGATTATGACCGGCGCCGGCAATCCTGTCATTCATTTGCTCACCGCCGACAGTACCATCGTTAACGGTCCCGCCGGTGAAGTGCTATATGTGGACTACGTTTTGACGGGCAGGGTTTTAACTCCCGATCCGACGTACTTCAATTCCGATGTTCATTTCATTATTCGCGGCGCTTCCGATCAAGCAGGTAATCCTGGCCTAATCGCCAATCCAGCCTGGCCGTTCAACTGCGCCTATTATAATGATACATTCGAAGATACCAGCTTTGTCTGTGTAATCGCAAATATTGAACAGACTATTCCTGAATGCTACGAACCGGGTGGCCCGCAGATTTGGGGTCCGGATAATATTCTCTATTGGATTGCACCCGAAGATACCGTGATTTGGTGCAAGGCGTTTGTCATTGAGACTTGCGATACCGCTTGTACAGTGAACGGGTATGCCGACTCCGTTCATATTATTCAAGGTAACTTCCAAGGATTCCTCGGAATGTTCGGTTTCACGGATGATCCCGATCCCTGGGTGCTGAATTATGACTCATTAGAAGCATGGCAAGCTCGCTGGGTCTATAATGCGGGTCACACGGATTCCGCTCAATGCTATGGCCGCTACTATTATTGGAAACTGCGGGCAGACTCTTCTGACCTTGCAACCATTCAGTGTGACGGTTTCCAACTTCTCTTTGGAATCCGCTTCTGGACCTATACTGATCTGCCTGATGGCATTGATGTGCCCGGAAATATTCCACCCACTTTTCTTGCTTGGTATGACTGCCTGCAGGTGGACGTCAACGAGCCGGTCTGGTCACAGCCACCATCACCGGGAGTTCAATACTACAAGGTGGTCAATGATATTTGGGTACTTTATGGTCCCGGCGAATGTATTGATCCCAACGATACTCTGGTTATCGGACGCATTTTCAGCGATTTTAACTACAACGCAAATTGCATTTCCTATGGCATCGGCGTAGATACGAGCCTGATCTGGGGTGACATGAGTGCGTTCCACACCGGCGCTTTTGATGGTGACAGTCTGAAACCAGACAGCATTTGGTTGAACGCTCCCAACAATAGCGAGTGGGGATGGGCTTACTGGATTATTCCCGCTGACTCGCTTGCCTATTATCGCTGCCGCGCTCAAACGGATACCGCAGTTGTTTTCTGGGCGCTGACGGATTCCATGGGACACCATGACCGTGAGCTGTGGGTGCGTGATCCGCTCTGCCTGCTGGACGATTGCCGTCCGCCGATCATTGCCTTTGCCAATGCATTCTGCACTTGCGATTCCTTTGATGCGGCTTGGGCTGATCCCTTGAAGTTCTTGAATTATCCGCTGCCACACGTTCCCTCAGATGGTCCGATCTCGTTGTTTGTCATGGTGGTGGATACGGATGGTACTCTCGGCCTCGATGCTAACGTTTCCAATTATCAGGCCGACCTATCGGCGTTCACACTTGCGGCGCCCGGCTCATTTACTAATGCGGATGTCGCGGCCCTTTGGGGAGCGACACCTGATGACACTGCTCGCGCTGGTTGGCGCGGCGACGGCTGCGGTGGCCCTATTCCCGGCACATTGATGCTGACTCACCTTTACAACAACGGTGACACGATCTTCGTTGACTTCTACGTTTGCGACATCTCACTCAATTGTGCGACCTACACCGATGTTCCTGTCGCTATTGTAGATCGTCAGGCTCCGGTCGTAGACTATATCTTCGTTACCGGTCAGGATTCCATCCGCGAATATATCACTCCCGGTGACAGCATGGTCATGGTCTGGGCCGACATTACCTCGGGTCTCGGCGACATGATCACTCCCCCGGATTCGGTTTACGGTGATTTTTCGGAATTCTGGCTTGGCAGCGCTGCTGTCGGCGCCATAGATTCGGTCAATAAGTACAAGCACCTCTATGCCAATCTGATCGAAAAAATAAACGACAATCACTATCGTGCCTACTGGGGTTGGTATCCCGGTCCGTGGGTTGCTGATCATTCTCAGTACCCGATTCCGTATGATACTACCTCACTTCGGACGTATCTGCATGTCGCTCCTGACTTCTGCACCGCGGCACTGGGCAACTACTGGTATAGTGGCAACGGGATCTGGGATCACCTTAAAATTTATGTGACAGATCGCGCCTGCCAGATTGATAGTAGTTACAGCGTTTACGAAATTACCGGATGCGACACTACGTCGCCGGACGTTGATAGCGTCTGGGTCTTCGGTGACCTATGCAAGGATCCCGGGACTTCCCCGTGGATTAGTTCAACCCCGCTCGATAGCGGTCACATTGAAGTGTGGGCATGGCTTGACAGCGCCTTTAACCACATGTCTGACACGCTGCTGATTGACTCCATGCAGGTGGACCTCTCCGGTCTTAGCCCGACTCCGTTCGATCGCTACGATACCACGGAGTGGACTCCTGCTCCCGGTTACTATGGCGGCTGGCCAGTCTATGGCACATCCTCCGATGGGACGCACGCGTTCTGGGCAATCGTGAGTTCGGGCGGTGTGAATCGTCTTGTCGCCAAGTGGACTGGCCTAACGGCTGATGGTCTGACTTGCGGCGATGAGGTTGCCGTGAAGGTGAAATCCATGCGTCAGACCGGACTCGGTGGATCGCATGGCTACTATATGGATGTGGAATACGGTTACGCCAAGGTTGACGACACCCGACCCTACATTATATTAGGCGGCGCCCCCTGGGGCATGACGGTGTATAATGAAGGTGTTGACCCGTATGTCAACGACCATGTTAGCCCGAACTACCCTGTCTGGGTGAAAATCTGTGCAGTAGATACGGTTTGCGGAAACGATCCGAACCATGTTCCCAGCTTCGACCTACTCCCGAATGCCGGCGCACCGGATAACCCATTTATTGACTTCTGTCCAGACCCAATTAACGTTCTTCGTGATAACTGGACATGGGATCCAAACGGGGCATACCACCACGTAGATGATACTCGCATTGACACCGTTTGTGTGTGGTGGCTTGGAACACCCAACCCGGCTCCGGTCAATTGCGGGGACTATGCTCTTGATCAGCTTGCCGGCTGTGTGACCGCGCATATTGAAGATTGCATGTCCAATCCTGCGGATCCAGCCACGTTCCGCGACAACGCAGACGACTATCCGCCGGTCTATGCCGGATACTCCAACGCTTGGGGTGATTACACCATCGAGACCGAATTCCCGGCCATTCCGGGCGCAGGGATTGACAGTGTCCTGACTCTGGGGCGCGGTCTCTATAACCTGCAGTCGGACAGCCTCCTTATTATTAAGGTAGCGGTCGAGCACGGTCTACTAAGCGGTCCATCCATGATCAGCTTTGTGGATACGTGGATCAATCTTGTTGTTCCGACTGCTCCGAATCCGACCTCTCCTCCGGGACAGAGCTTCATCACTAGCGGCCCGGACTTCCCGTTGGCGCACCCGGACTATGTGAATGCGTCGCTGGATACGATCACCTGGATCATTGATCTTTATGATGCGGCCAACTTACCGTATTTCAATACGAGCTTCTCGTCCGACCGTTACTGGTTCAATCTGCAGCTCGCCGACACGTTTGGCAATATCATCGGTGTCTCGCCGAATCTTTATTGCGACGAGCACATGGACAGCATCATCACCTTCACAGTTCAAAATTGGAACTGGCCGGCTGTCTCAGCCATGGAACTGCTTTGTGATTCCAACACCATCTCCAGCGATCCGGCGCTGACGGATACGCTAAATATGGCCCTGTGGAACAATGAGCGCATCGTTCCGCAGAAGGATGCCGCCAAAGAAAACCTCTATAAGGTGTGGCGTGTTGTCGCTCTCGATACCTTGTGGGATTGGTATTCTGCAGATGTCAACCATGCTTTGGACGAAACCCGTTTCTTCATCTTTGTTGAAGACACCGTCATGCAGAATGACGACATTGACAATGATAATGACGGCACAGTGGACGAAATCGGCGAAGGTGTGGACTTCTTCACTTCCGACCTGCGCATCAACGATCTGCCGCAGGTGGAGCACGTGGACTCAATGTTCATTGGCGGTTCATACGTGAATTATCTCTGGTACGAGGATCAATACTCCGAAGGACAGTACAACGTCACGCTCTACATCAGCGACATCTTCGGTCAGCGCGACACCCTTGCGTGTGCCGACTATGCGTTGACATTCTTTGAAGATGAGACCTGTCCCTATGGAACAACACTTGATCTCTTCTCCGGAACCACCGGAGTACCGATCCGTCTGAACAACGATGACGTATTCACTTTGAGTCTGACGAGCCTGACCTCCGATGACAGCGTATTTGTCTACTCGGCCTTTGACTCGATCCGAATTAATCTGTTCGATCCGCAAATTTTCAACAGCTTCTCGCAGCCCGGTTCCGGTGTGGATATGGATCCGAGCACGGCAGTATTCCCCGATGATACTCTGCACTGGAATGACAACCGTGCCTCTGAAATCCACCTCGAAAAATACATTGCCGGAATCTGGACGGTTGACCCGAACTGGACACAGACTGGCTATGGTCCGTTTAACACCTACGCCGTGTTGAAACAGACTGCCGGTCCAGCTCTGGATAATGGCGAATATCGCATTCATGTTCTCGGTCTCGATAATCTTGCCAACGAGTGCGATTATTACTGGCCGTTTACTCTCGATCTCCGCTGCCTTGTGGATAGCGTGTATGTGACTCAGACCGGACACGTGGAATCGGTTACCGATCTCCATGCGGTTTGGGATTACGTGGAAGTCAAGGCCGATGTCTTTGATCCGGGTGACCTGATTGACAGTGTGAAGTTTGAATACTGCTTCGATGCGAACCGCGACGGCATTCTCGACGGCGTTCCATTCTGGCAAACCACCAACCTCCTCACACCTAATGGCGATGGTAAGGACTTTACCTATCCGTTCGCAGGTTACTTGATCGTCAGCAATCTGCCGTGGACTGGCTCCGACACCCTCGGCATGCCTTCCGTCGAAGATAACTGCACAAACACCTACTTTATTAAGGTGACTTCGTGGGACAACTACGGTCATTCCTGTGTGCATATGGTTACTGTGACCGTCATTGATGACATCGCTCCGCTTGCCTACATTCAGGCCGTTGACGGCAACGAGCCTCCGCAGGGTGATATCGTTCCGTGCTTCAACCCGCGAGTGAATCCGCAGGACTCCGTTATTGTGGTAGACGCTTGCGACTCCATTGGTGGACACTATGATCCATTACCGGATTGGTTCCAGCAGCATTTCGCTCCCCATTGGTTCGATATGGGCTGGGGTGTCTTCCAGTACAAGCGTCTTGCAGATCAAACTTGGACCAACATCTGGACCGGCACACCCGGTCAGGATACGACCACCTTCCGTTCGCCGGTGGACTCCTGCTTCCATATTCGTTGGAACATCGCCGACCTGACGAGTGGTCAGTATAACCTCCGATTCCTCGCCTTTGACGTTTGCGGGAATTCTGACGTGACCAATACGCCCATCGTCACCTTCCGCATCGAATGTGATACGACCAATCCGATTGCCTCCATGATCTTCCCGTACCAGAACAATTGGGTGCGTGATTGGATCTGCGAAGATAATGGTCTGCTCTTCGTAATGGCGAATGTGCCCTTCTACGCCGATGTAGACTCTGTGGCTTTCTTCTATGTGGACACCACCAGCATTCCTGATACGTCGCAAACTGTGTTTATCGGCGGAACGCGCACTGTATACTATCAAGTTCCTGAGTGGTATAAGCAGTTCAAGGTAAATGACTGGGATACCCGCAATCTACCTTCGGGCTGGTACAATCTCTACGCGGTTGCCTATGACGCGCAGGGGAACTACGACCACAATCCGCACGATCTTGGTGTGTACTGGGTCTATGTAGATAACACTCCACCGACAACTGCACCGTGCTGGATCTCTGATCCTGACAACCCAAATCCCTATGCTGAGATTGACTCAACGTGGTCTGACTCAATGGTCGTACTGCGTGCAAGAGCTTCGGACTTTGGCGCTACTTGGGACCGTATCAGATGGGTAGAGTTCGAGGTCTTGAACCGCTTCGGGATCTGGGATAGCCTAAAGAATTATACTGACTACTATGCACTGTATGATGCCGATGTCAGCGTTGGAAGGGATGTCGGCGCGACGGATGGCCAATCTCGCGACCCGTCTCCTGAATGGTATTATGATCCCAGTACAGATGAATGGCACTATGTCTATGAAGTCTACGTGAAGCTCAGCGACTTCGGAGACAGCCCGCTTCAGAATATTCGCTTCCGCGCCTTTGCGGCGGACTATCCGGATTACGGATCCTCTAATATCGAAGGCGATAACAATCGCGACTGTAACGTAGATCGCGACGCCAGCGATCCCAATCGTCCGCCACTCTGCAGCACAACCTTGTGGGTGCGCGATCCGTTCCCGCCAGCAACTCACCTCTATGCCTACGAAGAGGCAGGATTCTCCCAGAATTTGCCTTACTGGAATAACGACAAGCGAGTTGAGAATGGTGATCGGTTTGGCTGCATTTATCCGTATGACATCAGCAATCTTCTCTTGATTTCATGGTATGAGGATGCTCTGCCAGATACCGATAATTGGCTCATGAACTTCACAGTTCAGTTTCACAACGGTTATGACGCGAGCGGCCCGGTTGTCTTTGACAGTACAGGCTATGTGCCGAATGATATTCTCCTCAATCCGAGCGCTCCGCATCTGGGTCCGATACCATTGCTGAATGCCTATGACAGTGTGTATGTCATCTGGACTACGATTTATAACGATATCCAGAATATCGCCTCTGCGCATGGCTTGACGAACGTTGACCTCACCTTCAGTTCTTGGGTGAGCGATCTCACCGGCGATGTCATGTTGCCGGCAGCCACGAACTTCACAATTACATGGGACTGCCAAGTGCCGCAGTGTGAGGTTCAGCGACCTGAACTCGGCTGGATACTTGAGTCCATTAACGGTAATCCAGGTACCTATGCTGAGCTTTTTGGTTGGATTCGGAACGACTTGCCGGCGAATCGTGAGCTTCTGCTGGGTGGCATTGTCGATCTGTATCAGACAAGATGGGGCTGGCAACGTGACGGAGATGGATCAATTTTCCGCACGGGTATGACCGGTACTCACGCCGATACCGGATGGGTGCGCGCTGACGGCGGCATACGTTCGGCTAACCCGCCGACACCGCCGTATGGCGACTGGATCAACGTCTCCTGGAACACAACAGTATTCCGCACGATTCAGCAGTATTTGGCGGGGACCGGTACGATAGTTCTACAGGTGACGGACGACGTCGGCAACATGGGTAGCTGCACGGTGCCGATCACTGTAGACAACGAAGCGCCCAATACCCCGATTACTCATGCTCATTTCTTCTATAATGACGGTGGTGGTGAAGCGACTCGTCGCGATACCCTCATGGCCATTCCGTGGAACGACAATGTGCCCGATACCATCGAGGTGATCTATAACCGTCACGTTGCTCCCGGCCAGAATGATCCGGAAGCCGAAGTGATCTTCTACTGCGATGCTACTGCGATCACCAATTGCAGTGGCTTGCCGACACAGGTCTTTAATGTTCAGCTTTGGGATCTGACAAATAGCAAGTTCCTCGGGTATGTCTGCCCGACCAGTCCGAGTTCATGGTTCGCCCCGTTGAGCAAAGCTGACGGCTTTGACCAGTATCCGCCCGAAGCCGATGACCGGTACGAAGTTGGTCTCCTACTCGACAATACCTACACACCGGGTGTCTACAACTTTGCTTTGGTTGCCGATGATTTTTGGCACAACAAAGAAGGTGACGTAGATCTCGACGAAGTGCTCGAAGTTGGTACAGATAATACTCACATTGATTTGTGGGTCCGCGTCGCCAACGTGAACGAGCCGGTGGTTGAGTTCCGTACTCCAAGCTATTTGAATACTTGCGTCCACGGAACTGTTCCGCTGGGCGCTGAGAACGTAAGCACTCCAAGTCACTTCAGCGGTGTTATTGACTCCGTCGTCTTCTATGCAGAGGGCTTCGGACGACTTG
>JAGVEU010000291.1 GCA_020057985.1 Calditrichota bacterium
GGAAATCAGCTCTGGAGAAGTCTTTACATGCCGGGTATTATGAGCACTGCTATGGGGCTGGCTACCAATGACCGAGATCAATTCTGGATTAGTGGAGTGAGTAATTTCCCTCGATTCAGCAGCGTTATCGCTACGGAAGTGGATTCTATCGGTTACGATAACTTGAAGCCAAATCGCCAGTTGCCGCCCTTTGGGCTATCCCTCACGGCCTTTCCAAATCCCTTCAATGCATCTATACATATTCAATTTGAGGTTGCGCAATCGGGATGGACGTCCGTCTCGCTTTATGACATTCTGGGACGCGAGACGCAGATGCTATTCAGTGGTCGGGCGTCTGCCGGACGCCATGATCTTACTTTCAACGGCAACAAATTGGGTTCCGGCAGTTATTGGATCGTCGCCAAGCAACAGCAAGAAAGGAGAGTTCTCACCATCAAACTCATCAAGTGATAGCTCGTGAAAGAACGGGATCGGCATGCTCTCGAATTGACAACGCGATCCTATTCTCTATGTGACGGTAAAACATTCAAATCAAGGAGGTTCTATGACAAGACTGAAAATCGTACTTCCGCTTTTATTAGCCTGCCTCTTGTTTCCAAGAGGAGCAAGGGCCGGCGAAGTGGAAGATGCTTATGCCGGGGCACTGAATCTGCTCGACAAGTGTCCTACTTGCGCGCAGAAGCTCAACGGCGAACTCTACGGCTATTTGAAAACTATGACCGGGACCGTGTCAGAAACAATCGAAGAGGAAATCCTCAAGCTGCAATGGGATATTTTGCACGACTCATCAAATCATCCCCAAATCCGCGAAGTCGCTCTTGCTGGCTTGAGGCTCCAGAAGCGTGATAGCGTGATCGCAGACGTCCGCAGCTACCTTTCAGAAGATACACTGCGCACGATGGCTGCATCAGTCATGGTCGAGTGGGAATTCTACGCGGAGTGAATTCCAGTTCTCCTGGCAACGGAACAATATGATCCTTTGGTTTACTACAACGTTCCGGATCTGGCAGATTCACTCTTAAGCGCAACGCAAACAGCGTCGCCGGCCGGGCGAATGAAAGCAGTAATAGCACTGGATCGCGATTCCACGTTTAGCGCAACCACATCGGTGGCATACTATCTGTTGGATACCTATGTGAAAGACGGACAATCGTACCCGGACACAAACAATCTGAACTGGGCTGTGCTGGGCGCATTCTCAGCTTGTGATACCGCATGGAGCGTGCTCCAACCCGTTATCTCTGAAGGAGTAACCCACACATCGGCAACCTATCGGTTGGGCGCCATCTTGTCTCTGGAAAGATTTGCAAGCAAAGAGGAGTCTGCTGCAGTCAGCATGTTATCCGATCTCGCGCAAACCTCATTATACAGGGACACCCGCGAGTACGCAGCCTATTTCTACAACTTTCACTCAGAAACGCCGGACTCACGTTATAGGACACGACCATGAAAAAATCACTTATCATCATAGCCTTCACCTGTTTCCTCTCCATCAGCAATTCAATGGCACAGCCGTATCCAGATATAGCCGTGGAATGGGTGTTACAGCATGGCCTCAATACGCCTCCAAACTGCGAAAATGTTTGGTATGTTCCGGGGCAAGATGACACCGCACCTTACATAAGTGGCATCATGCAATTAGGAGGCTGGGGATGGTGCATAGTGCTATACGGCCCTGAAACTCTCGATCCCAATGCTTGGGGATGTCAAAACAGAGATCCAAATCTGTATGACGAGGTTTATGATCAAAACACGGCAGCCGACAATTTCTTTAGGAGCAGTCGGTGGTCGGTGCGGCATGGCGGAGGGATTCTGGACATTATGGCAACCCCTCCTCCTGAGGGTTGGGGCTGGGTAGGGATGCAGGCCGGCGATGTGCTGGTTGCGGTTATTTCGGGTGTTCCCTCTGCGACACAGATACTTTTTGTTGTCAGTTCTGCTTTTGGCCCGCTTCAGTTTGGTGCTGACTCTGTCAGACTCCGCAGCCATGACCCAGATATTTCCGGATCTCTGTCTTCATGGGTCTATGCGAACAGCGGGTCTCCTACCTATTTTGTAACGTGCTACCTCCCGCTCACGTCATCTGCCGCTCCAAACGATGTCATCCACATGCGTAACCTCGGAGAGAAAAAATGAGTACACGAACGCTTGCCACAACTCTGGCTATCCTCTGTCTGATCGCTGAAATCGTTTCCGCACAGCCGCCCGACTTCGTTTCGATCGGCGCTGCGGATATGCTCTTGGTTACCCATTCCAGCTTGTTGACTGAAGGATGGACGCCCGGCACGAATGGTGCGTGGGAGACGAAGCTCCTTGCGCAGAAGACCCAGCAAGGGATTGACGTCGCTCTCTATGAGATTGGAAACGCCATCACCTTCGGAACCATCCGCAATTACATTCAAACCAATGGTGGTAACCTGAAATATGTTCTCATTATTGGCGATTTCGACCATCCGGATTTCACATCCATCCCTCCCACATGGTATACCAGTAGCGCAGCATGGAACCGTTTTGTTCCGCTTTATGGAGACGTTATCCCTGGCGAAGTGCTGGATGTCGAAGAATATATTATTGAGAATGATCTCGGCTTCATTGAAGGAATGAGCGGAGTGACAATCGGGCGAATTCCGGCGTCGAACAATGATGAGCTTCAGGCGTATCTGAACAAGGCACAGCAGTACATTAATCTTACGATGCCCGCTTGGGCGCGAAAGAACCTGCTTGCATTCGATGATGAGTATCACCCCTGGAACGGATGCCAGCCGGGCACAGTTCATACGACGTCCTATGAGATTGACCGCGTACTGCCTGACAACTGGACGCGTGATACGCTGTTCACGGGAGATTACACCACACAGACCCAGCGCAATGATGCGTTCAGAAACGCCGTGAACTCCAGTTACGGCCTCGTAACTGCTGTGGGCACTGCTTCGCACATGGACAATTTGAATTCCTTTCTGAATCGTACCTCGCCACTCACGTTTAATAACTCGAACTCATACCCCCTGCTCCTCGGATTGAATTGCAGCTTGGGAGCTATCCAGAGGCCGGATTCCCAGTGGAGAGAAGAGGGCATTTTGCATTATTCTTGGGACTGGAATGTCGTGGAAAAGCTGATGTTCATGCCTGATGCCGGCATCATTGGAGCGATTGCACCCACTCACTGGACGCTCTATGAAGGAGACAACTTTCTTGCCAAGAAAGCGACAGAATACTTGATCCTCAATAACATCCGCTCCTTCGGCGGTTTGTGGCGCTATCTTGTGTCGCTTGAGGATTCTACCAATGTCAATCTGAGTCTTCCGGACTGGATGTACGAGAACCTTTTATTAATTGGAGATCCCTCTCTGCGTTATCCACTGGCTGTTACTCCTTCCGGGCACTGGACGATGGATGCTTCTCCGGTGATTGTAACCGACTCACTGCATATCCTGAATGGCACGGAGTTAATCATTGACGCAGGCGTGCAGGTATTATTCGATCAGGGCGCGGCGCTGGTTGTAGACGCCGGAGCAAAACTAACTGTCAACGGCACGGCGGAGAATAAAGTCCGATTTGATGCAAAGGACTCCGGCGAGACGTGGAAAGGGATTTACGTTAGCGGTGGTCAACTGGATGTGAAATATGCCGAGTTCTATCATGCCAGTTCCTTCAGTATTCGTACCGATGCTCCGGCGGGATCTTCCACACCTGTTCAGATTGACCATTGCACGATTGACGGCAGCAGCGGAACTTACGGCGGTTCGATGCTGTGTCTGTGGAAC
>JAGVEU010000203.1 GCA_020057985.1 Calditrichota bacterium
AGGGATCATTTTCAGGTTCGAGGGGGAAATACCACTGGAGGTGTTCATCGCTCTCGTGCTCAAGGCGGAACCAGCCGTCGCCGTCCTGCATCGCTTCGAGTTCCTCGAACATCCAGCGAGTGGCGACAAGCTCGCGGGTGATCCCTAAGCGGGAGGAGAGTTCCAGGTCATGGATTATGCGTTGCGGACATCTTGCGTACTCGAACTTGTTGTGAAGTTGGAAGGAGGAAGGAATGGTCGGAGTATCTATTCTTGTCTCGGCATAATTGAAGAGCTTGGTAACGACTTGATGCACACGCGGCAGATCGTCTTCCGGCCACGGATAGAAACACATTGCTGAATAGCCGTCGTTGGTAGGTGGTGGATGATGCAATTGATGCGTTGGATCAGAGGAGAGAAAATGCTCCCACTTGGCAAGCAGTTGTTCGAGCATGGTCTTGAGTAGCGGATTGGATTCTCTCCGTGATCGCGTGATGAGATGCAGGGCGATGTCGCGCGTGGGAAGATTTTGTCCACTGAGGAGAGTAGGCAGGACGTGATTCTCGATACAGGATTCTATCGCTGCGCAGGATTCGAGTCCGAGTTCGCACAGCCGTAGGAAATTCCATACTGTTGCGGCCACGTCGCCCCATGATCCATCGGGCTTCTGCGCCGCAAAGATTCGCTGAACTTCAGGCAGCTTTTTCAGATCAAGCCCAAGATGCGCCGTGCGTATGTAGCTATCGTCTTCACCGATCACATCCCGCAGCAGGCGGTAGCGAATGACGGGGCCGGCGGCTTCGAAGAGTGCGCGATAACCGGGAGGGAGGGACATGGGAAGGGATGAGGGATGAGGGATGAAAGAAAGATCAATTCATTACCTTATAGCCGATGCTTTCTACCGCGCTGACCAGCTTTGTGCGGTCGAGATTTTCGCCCTCGATGTGTGCGCTACCATTTTCAAGTGTGACGGTGACACTGTCTACACCGGATACATTCTGCAGAGACTGTGTGACCGTGCGAACACAATGCGAGCAGGTCATGCCTTCGACAATTAGGTCGAGAGTGGGTTTGTCGGACGGTTTGGGCGTCATCGTGATGAACCTCTTTGTTAGTGAATTGTAGAAATGATAGATAATGAAGAAGGTCAGCAAGCCCGCGCTGCCCCACATGATCCACGGGTTCATACCATGCTCATGAGTCATGGCCGGATTTACTGTCCAGCCAGTTTGAGCAAGCAGTGCGTCAAGCCCAAGTCCGAATGCAAGAGCAAAAATTGCAATGGAACTGAGATACATGCCCAAGACCCTCCAGCCCATCACGCGGCCAATAATCAGCATGGTAGCAGCATTGGTTGCCGGGCCGGTCATGAGGAACACAAACGCGGCGCCTGCCGAAATGCCCTTGGTCATAAGCACTGCGGCGATGGGGATGCTTGCCGTTGAACAGACATAGAGCGGAATTCCGAGGGCCATCATCACGAGCATGGTGACCAGATCTCTGCCAAGTTTGTCGGCAAAGAAATCATCGGGCACAACCATCGCAATCAACGCGGCCACCGCCAGACCGACGACAAGCCAGAGTGCGATGTCACCGAGCAACTCGATAAAGGAAAACCTCGCGCCCTCCACGAGCTTCTGCGAAAAGGTGCGTCCGTCCATCTCGGTCTCCAACGCATCTTCAGAGGCCTTGTGATATTGCTGCCAGTGTTCATCGTTTTCAGGAGCCTGCTTGAGGAGCAGTACAGCAATTCCGCCAACGATTCCAGAGACAAAAGCCGCAATCGGCCTGAAGATGGCAAAGATCCAACCGAAAAATCCGAAGGTTACAGCAATGGAATCTACTCCGGTCTGCGGAGTGGAAATCAGGAACGCTACAGTCGCCGCCCGGCTTGCTCCGCGATGTAAAAGCCCCATCGCTGTTGGCACAACCCCGCAAGAGCATAGAGGCAGAGGCACTCCGACCATGGCGGCTTTCATCGCTGAGCCAATACTGTTCTTTCCGAGATGCCCGGCAATGACGCTTTTAGGGACAAAGACGTGCAACAGCCCAGCCAGCACAAAGCCGAGCGTCAGATAGGGAGCCATTTCTCCCAGGAGGCGGATTGTCTCAAGAAGGAACTGTTGGATGAAGAGGAGCATTTCTGGAGTCTATAGTCTATAACGAGAAAGATACGGATTTCAGTTCCGAGTTGCAAGAAGGGTCGGCTGCAAGCAGACCGACACCGCAGCTACCCGCAGCCAACACCACGATATTGGACGCACTGCCGTGCGGCTATGGGCGGGCCAGCGCTGTGGAAAAGACGCACTGCCGTGCGCGGCTACTTGAATTTCTGCGGCAAAATCCTTATTTTCAACAATTCACATGCCACAAAACGACTTCCTTTCTCGTCTGACTGGGGCAATTGCTCGTGCCGGAGTTCCACTTTGTATTGGGCTTGATCCTGATCCGAAGCTCATGCCTGCGCATCTCGGCTCTTCTGCTAAAGGCCTGCGCAGTTTCCTGACCGCGCTGATCGAGGCAACCCGCGACTTAGTTGCCGCCTATAAGCCAAATACAGCATTTTTCGAGGCTTACGGCCCTGAGGGATGGGAGATCCTCGCGGAGTTGCGTGACATCATTGGCCCGAATGCGTTGATGATTGCTGATGCCAAACGTGGCGATGTGGAGCACACAAACGATGCTTATGCACGTGCGCTGTTTGACCTTGTAAAGGCAGATGCGGTAACCGTTTCCCCCTATTTGGGAGGTGCGCCGCTCGCTCCATTCTGTTGCCGACCGGACAAGGGAATGTTTGTGCTATGCGCGACTTCCAATGCGGGGGCTGAAGAGGTGCAGGATTTGAAGGTTGGGGCCAGGCCTCTTTATCTGGAAATCGCTCGTTTGGCCAAACAATGGCAGATTCATCCGAATGTGGGATTGGTTGTCGGCACCACAAAACCGGACGCATTGCATGAAATCGCAGCCTTGGTTCCCGATCTCCCGTTGCTGCTGCCCGGTGGAGGCACTCAGGGCGGTGACACGAGAAAAGCAATGGGTATTCTTAGGCAAACAGGCTCGCTTGGTCTTTTCAATTTCTCGCGCCAAGTAATTTATGCATCGAATGGAATGGACTTCGCATTGCGGGCGCGCGCGGCGGTGGAGAAGATTCGGGAAGAAATGAAATCCGAAATCCGAAATCCAAGATCCGGAAAATGATCAGCAGCATGTTAGATGCTTCCGGCGCATTGCAGATTCTTCGGGAGAGCGGCGCTTTTCTGCGTGGACATTTTCTTTTGTCAAGCGGGCTGCACAGCGATGCTTATGTGGAGAAGTTTCGTTTGCTCGAACATCCGGAATTGACCGAACGGTTTGCGAAGGTGATTGCGGAACATTTTCGTTATTCTGCTATTGATCTTGTGGTGGGGCCGCTGACCGGAGGAGTGTTGGTGGCGTATGAAGTGGCAAAGGCACTTGGTAAGTCAATCGCTTTTCCGGAACGAATCGAAGGGCGAATGGAATGGCGACGGGGATTCAGTCTCTATGCGGGGCAACGGGTGTTGATTTGTGAAGACGTCCTAACCACGGGAGCCTCGGTGAGCGAGGTCATGGCGGCAGTTACGCGCGAAGGAGCGATTGTGGCTGGAATCGGCTGTCTTATCCAACGCGGAAAGACGGGCTTAACTCCGGAGCCGTTTGCAGTTGTCGAGCTTGAACTGGAAACTTTTTCGGCAGAGAATTGCCCGCAATGCAAACGAGGAGTTGCTTTGGAGAAAAGAGGGAGCAGAACGTGAAAAATCCAAAAACCAAAAACCAAAAACTGTGCTCCATAGAAAGAGTATTGTTCTGCTTTTTCTTATGAGCTTGCTCTTATCTGCATGTGGGACGAAAGCACCGGTTGTGACCATGCCGAGCGGAAACGAGAAATCGCTTTTCCCATTCTTTGGCACAGGTCAATTCGGATACATTGATTCTACTGGTACGGTCATTGTTAAACCAAAATACGAGCGGGCTTTTCCTTTTTCTGAGGGACTTGGACGCGTGTTCAATAATGGCAAATGGGGTTTTATTGACGCAATTGGAAAACCGGTCATCCCGATAAAGTATGATGATGCGAAAGATTTTACTGAGGGACTCGCGCCGGTGATGGTGGCAGAAGAATGGCGCTACATTGACCGCACTGGTAAAACCATCTACAAACTCGGCGACGATGACTACGAAACTGCAATCGAGGATATGAGCGAGCCGAGGAAGGGAAGGAAGAAGAAAAAGAGTCTGCGGAGTTATTCCGAGGGCCTGTCTCCGGTAAAAGAAGGCGAGAAATGGGGTTTCAGGGACATGGCCGGCAAGGTTGTCATCGCGCCGCAGTACGAGTGGATCAGCACGTTTTCTGAAGGGCTTGCCGCAGTGAAGATAGATGGGCGTTGTACCTATATTGACAAGACCGGAAAGTACGCCATTGCCGAGCGGTACAACTCGACGGATCAGTTTTCCGACGGACTTGGCCGCGTGCTTCTAAGCGACAAGCCCACCATGCAGTATGCTTTTATAGACAAAACCGGCAAACAGGTCTTTGCAGTCCCCGAGTACGATGATGTCACTGCTTTTTCAGAAAGCCTATGTCGAGTCAAGCGCAACGGCAAATGGGGATTCATTGATAAGACCGGAAGCTTAGCCATTCCACTTCAGTACGATTGGTCGCTGGATTTCCGTGAAGGACTTGCAGCCGTTCGCGTGGAGAATGCGTGGGGCTATATTGATAAGAGCGGAAAGCTCGTGATCGAGCCAAAGTACAGGATTGCGGAGCACTTCAAGGGTGGAGCCGCGCGAGTGACTATGGCTGAGGGAGCAACCTATATTGATCGCACCGGCAAATTACTTGTCGAGCCATCAAGATCTCTATAACGAAAACAGGAGAGACTATGTTTTGTTCCAAATGCGGTTCGACAAAC
>JAGVEU010000487.1 GCA_020057985.1 Calditrichota bacterium
ATCCAGAATGACAAAAAAGGAAAAAAACAGAAATCAACAAACAGGCAATGGGCGTTGGCCTATTGCAGAAAGCATATAAGAAGGAAAAGCAACAATGGCAAAGATTCTCATTAGCGACGGAATGGATTCATCCTCCGTTGCAGAACTCAAGAAAGCCGGTTTCGAGGTCACGGAACAATTCTATCCCGAGCCGGAACTCATCAAAGAAATCGCCGCTTATGATGCGGTGGTCGTGCGCTCGGCAACAAAGGTCACAGAGGCTGTGATTGACGGCGGAAAAAATCTTAAGCTTATCATTCGCGGCGGCGTGGGAGTGGACAATATCAAGGTGGACTATGCCAAGTCGAAAGGAATCAAGGTCATGAATACGCCGGGGGCATCAAGCGATAGCGTGGCCGAGCTTGCACTTGCGCTGATGTTCGCCCTTGCCAGACAGACTTCAGCCGCCGACCGCACGATGAAGGATGGCAAGTGGGAGAAGAAGGAATTTTCCAAAGGTACGGAATTGGGTGGCAAGACGCTTGGCTTGATTGGATTGGGTCGTATCGGCGCAAGTCTTGCGAAAAAGGTTGCTGCTCTCGGCATGAAGGTTGTGGCTTTTGACAAATTCCCCGATCAAGTACGCGACAAGAGCATTACGCTGGTCACCAAAGCAGAGGTCATCAAGCAGGCGGACTACATCAGCTTGCACATCCCCTTTGACAAAGCTGCCGGAGCGGAAGTCACCGCCACTGACATCGCGGCCATGAAAAAGGGCGTGGTGATTATCAACTGTGCGCGCGGCGGGGTGATTGATGAGGCTGCTTTGCTGGAGGCTTTGAACTCCGGACAGGTGCGCGGTGCGGGGATTGATGTGTGGATCGGCGAGCCGGAGCCGCGTCAGGATCTGACCAAACATCCTAAGGTCGTGGCCATGCCGCACATCGGTGCGGCAACCGTTGAGGCGCAGGCTCGAGTCGGCGGCGAGGTTGTTGGGCTACTGAAGGAATTTTTCAAGAAGTAAGCATAGATTTTGCTGTGCTTTTATTGAATTAGCTCTGCCCCGGAGGACACGCGCGGTCCTCCGCGATGGCGCTATTTGTAAAAAACTCAGCCCTTTGCATGGTGAAATCGGTGCATTCTTGTGATGCGCCGACATTTCGCTATACAGACTTACTAATAGGGGCAAGTTCATATTTAACAGAGCCTTCCGCAAGGGATTGGATTTTCCATCTCCGGCGGGAGGCTCTGCTTTTTTTGCATGGTTTGTCTTTTTTTGCGCTCTCAGAAACAGGTGAATATCATGAGATTACGGATCAGCTTCGGCGCTCTTATCTTTTTGTCTCTCAGCTCAGCCGCTCTCGCCCAATTTGAGGTGCTGCAGTTGACCGATACGGAGATAGCCGATGTTCATATCGGAATTCGTGCTGACAACATCGCAGACATTTTCTTCGTCGCTCGCAGCCCTGCAGACTCGGTGGACCGGGTTGTACATGCGGCCTACTCGCTTGCGACCCATCAGCTTATTGACACGCCGGAAACGCTGCTTGTCTACGGTCAGTGGTCTTGGATGATTGACGACGTGATCGAGGATGGGGCAGGCTATTGGTATGCCGCTGTCACCGGTCATCAGCAGCGTTCGCAGTGGGCGGAAGTAGACAGCAACCGAACATTCTTGTTCTACGGACAGAATCAGGTATTGGGACAATCTGTTTTGCATGAAGGAGTGATGCACTATACTCGTCAAGCGTCAGATGATTGGTGGGCGGAATGCGATCTCACGTCACGGGATGGTGGCGGCGTGGCGCTCTCGGCCGTGTGCTTTGGTACGTACATTATTCAGCCGGGTGGTGCTTCGGAACCTGACAATCACCTCGAGTTCTGGTTATACAACAGTGGATCGTTGATTCCTGGCAGACAGTATCAGTTTTTCTACTATGAAGCTCCGATGACTTACGGGCCGGACTTTTGCAGAATCGTTAGCTTCTCGCCGGACTCGCTTCACGCTCTGATCAGCGCAATGACAAGTTGGAACCAACTCGCCATGGTAACGCTTCCCGATTCCGCTCAATCTCCGGTGGCATATTCGCTCACTTGTGAGACAAGTCTTCAACCGATACCCGAGTTCTCTTGTACACACTCCGGAGCATTACGGCTCGCCGCCGTATTTGTCAATGGAGGAGAGCTGTTTCTGGTATCAGGAGTCACTCCGGACGGATCATGCAATGTGCTCGGAACCTATCTCAGAGCACAGGATGTCGCTGAAACAACAACGTGGCATTCCGGCTTTGGCTTTGCCTCCGTTTTCACTTTTCAAGGCTGGCTAATGCTGGGGCGCGGGGACACGAACGGAGTTCAGGCGCAGCCCGTTGGTGTCTTCTATGACCCGGATCTGAGACAGATGATAAGCTCGAACCTCACCATTTCCGATGGCGGACAGGTTGCCGTGCTGTGGAGCGAGTGGGGAAATCAGGACTCGACCTTCTGCATGCTGAAGATCGGTTCCGTCGGTTGGACAACACCGCTCGAAGTAAAAGATCCGTCATTCATCGTTCCGCATTCAACGTTCGTCGTTTCTGCCTTCCCGAATCCTTTCAATGAGGCGACAACGATTCGGTTTTCTTTGCCTTTATCGTCTCATGTCAATTTGGAAGTTTGTGATATTCTCGGGCGCAAGGTTATGACGCTCATGAATGATCTTCTTGCATCCAGTGAGCATTCTGTACCTTTTGATGGTTCGGGTTTAGCAGCGGGTTTGTATTTTGCCCGTTTGACCACACCGCACCAGCAAAGCACATCGAAATTGTTATTGCTCAAGTGACCCCCCTTTTTCAAAGGGGGGAGGGCGCGACAAAAAAGAGGAGAGAGAATCATGAAGCTTAACTTGTGGATTATTGGCGCGGCTGTGCTTTTGCTCGCGGCGCAACTTCCGGCGATTACGGTGGACGGGTATGCCTATCTCAGCTTTCACTCCGATCACAGCGGGATCAGAGTTCTGTTTCAGGAGCGGTCTCCCTCGGCACAGACAGATTCGGCCTTCACGGATGTCTCCGGCTATTTCAACATTGAGCTTCAGCCGGGGGTGTATGATGTGTCCTATTCGTTCGTCGGCTTTGCGGATTACATACTGCCGAATCGCGCGCTACTCTTTCTCACGACACTTGACCCGGTGACGCTGATGTCGCCGCTATCTGGGAATCTGAGCGGAATGCTGGGGCCGGGGGATTTTCAAGTAGTGGATACCATTCGAGTGTTGGCGGGGCAAGTGTTGGGTATTGTGCCGGGGACAAGGCTCTATTTTGCCGGACAATATCCATTCCTCGTGTATGGCACCTTGAGCGCAATCGGAAATGTTGTGGACTCCATCTTGTTTACGCGGCGATATGCAACTCATGATACCGCATGGGGAGGGGTTCGATTTAATTACGCTACGGGAGACTGCCAAATGGAGTACTGTGTGGTGGAGTACTCAGGAAGTGGGGGAATTAACTGCAATACATCCAATCTAACGATCGAGAATTGTGGCATACGGCACAATCACAACAATTATGGTGGGGGAATTGTCTTCGACGGCAATGGAGGCATCAGAAACTGCAGGATTGAGAGCAATACCGCCTCTGAGGAGGGAGGTGGAATTCTCTGTCGTAGCATTTCGCCAGAGATTTTTCTTTGTGACATTGTCGGCAATAATGCTGGCTATGGCGGAGGAATGAGTTTCATCGGTTCTTCTGCGCATATCGTGCGTTGTCGTGTGCTTAACAATGGTGCATATGAAGGAGGCGGGGCATTTCTCGGGTATGAATCTAACGTCCAATTTACAGACTGCGAGATCTCTGGAAATCGGGCATCCATGAACGGAGGTGGAATCAAGTCTGTCTTCGGTTCCAATTTATCGCTTGATGACTGTCTCTTGACGTACAACTCCTCGTATAATTATTACATTAGTGCCATTTATGCAGAACAGGTATCCCTCGTGAGATGCACAGTATCAAATAACTCTATGAATCTGAGTTCTGGTGCCGCTGTACTAATTGCAGGACCTGAGAGCAATGTGATTAACTGTAGCTTCACTTATACTCGGATAGGTACAGCGCTAGTATTTGATGGAGCATCCGAGTCACAGATTGTGTATTCAAACTTCTATGGTAACCAATATGGAGCTTTTCAGAATCCCGCACAGGGTCCAACAGCCATCGGTCAACTCTGCACCATCAACACGAACGGTGATTCATCGGACACCTACTACAACATCTTCCTCGATCCGATGTTTGTGGATACGGCAAGTGGGGATTATCATCTGTTGGCAGGTTCGCCGTGCATTGATGCGGGGGATCCGGAGTTGCCGCTGGATCCTGATGGGACGGTGGCGGATATTGGAGCGTATTATTTCAATCAGTTGGACGCGGATGCTCATTTCATCCTTCATCCTTCATCCTTCATCCTTTCCTGCTTTCCCAATCCATTCAATGCGACAACGACGATCCGGTTTGATCTGGCAAGGGCTGGAGCGGTCTCGCTGAATGCCTTTGACATTCTAGGGCGCAGAGTGGAGGCGCTGGCATGGGGTGATTATCCGGTAGGTTCGCACCGTGTTGTGTGGGATGCGTCACGGGTTGCTGCGGGGGTTTATTTTGTTCGATTGGAGAGCGGGGAAGATATGCAAGTCAATAAACTACTTCTACTCAAATAATGGTGAGGGCGATCATGAAACAGTTCATCCTTTTCTTAGCAATTCTGCTCCTCGCAACGGCTGCATTCGGGCAGATACAGATTCTGTGGGATGTGCCGCTGGATACGGTGCATTTCGGAGATGACACTCACAAACTCATGCTGTTGCCAAATGGACAGGTGTTTGTTCGAGGTGGAGATGAGGAAGGTCCGGTGCACGCTCAAGCCTCGCTTTCCGTTTATGATACAACAGGAGGGCTGCAATGGACAACCCGATATCCTTCCAATCGGGGTTTTGTGGCATATCTCGATTCGCGGCTGATTGGCTCGGAGATTCTGGTGGCTACCGGTTTGTGCCTCGGCTGGCACTTCTCCTGTTTTGAAGCCGGTGAAGGGGCTGTTGGACTGCTGCGATACAGTCTTGATGGCGTTCTGCTTGGCGAGAGTTTTATTTTCAGTCCGTATGCGTTCAATGAGTACGCTGCTATCGGTAATGATCAGACGTATTTTGCATACCTGACCCCACGGAACTCCCTCGCTCCGCACG
>JAGVEU010000210.1 GCA_020057985.1 Calditrichota bacterium
ACAGACGTCGGGCTTGATGCGACCGTCGAACGTGGGGCCATTGGATGAGAAATTGGAAATGGAATCCGTAGAGGTGACCGCCCCGACCGCGATAACGCTGTCGCCATCAGCGGGAGCGATAATCGACGGCGTTCCCGATGCGTGCCCCTCGTTCCCCGCGGCGTTGCAGACGATCAGGCCGTGACGCGCAGCAATCACGGTAGCGATAGTGCACACCGCTGTACGTCCATCCATGTCTTCCCATGTGTACCAATCGAGGTAACCGAGCGAACTGGAGACCACATCTGCGCCGAGCTGTTCACCCCATTCAATTCCGGCGACCCAGTTATCCTCCTCGACTTGAGTCTCACTGGCTATGACCTCCGTCTTCGCCAGAAGGAAATCGGCGTCGTAAGCCACACCGATCATCTCGCCGTAGTCATATCCGCCGATAATCGACAGCGTCGAGGTACCGTGTGATTGTTGGCTAGGACCGGAGGCATCCGCGGAATCTTCAACGTCAACATCATGATTGACAAAGTCCCAGGTGGAATCGATCTTGAGTTGCTCGAACGCCACGTGCGAGATCTTGAATCCGCTATCAAGCATCAGGATCGTGATGCCACTCCCTGTCAAGCCACGATCGTGAAGCTGGTCGACCTCGATCTGATGCGCCTGTGCGTAAGAACTACCATAATCCGGCGGATAGGGTGATTCCGGTTTCTGCAGGCGCTCTGGTTGCGACTCTTCCTTCGGTTCGGGTTTGCGAATCAACGTGGCAACCTGAGTAACGCTGTCAACGAAATCGAGCGCGGCGATTTGATTCAGCGCGGACGGCGACACCCAGGCGCTGACGGCATTGAGCCAGCGCGATGTTTGTGCGACACGCTTCACCAGCGGAGCAATCTGCGCGACATATTCAGGATTCACTTCGCGGTCGTAGATATCATAATCGCTGATACTACCCCTCAAGGCACGACGTTGTTTTGCCCGGTCATTTACAACCGCCTTCTTGAATAGCGGCGCCTGAGCGTTGCCTTTGTCATGGAAAAAGACCCAGACCTTGACGCTGTCGGACCGGAGACTGTTTGGCCTAACTCTGATCTTGTTGCCGGCGGGACTCAGGGCGTATAGCAACAGCACGACTGCGCCCGATAGACTTAGTAGAAAAAGGAGTTTCTTGATCGTCAATGGAGCAACCTCACGATGTCAATACCTTGCCGAAATCGTCGGCACAACAGACGCGATCTGTCTCGCCTGTCTTGAATAGGTACGGATGGAAGCGGAACTTGTTGAATAGTCAATCATTTCCCGGCTTATAGGTCCTTGATGACTTTGAGATACCGTTTGTATGGTATCGCTGTCCAGCTTTCTGCCGCAGTAGCGCCGTTCGCCAAACTTATCAGCGACACTTTGGCGGCGGTCTCCTCATCGGGCGCTTCGTAGATGTCGAGAAAATCGAAATGACCGAGCAGCGCGTAATGGCTGATGAATTTGACGTTGGGACAACTCTTCTTGACCTTTTCCAACCAGACTCTCCCCTTGGCAGCGCGCGTCTTCGGGTTCTTGATAAATTCCGGTGACAACTTGGTCATCAGGATGAATGTTTTCATGCGACCCTCCTGCATTTGAGATTTCGACAGAAATAAAAGTGGAGTTCAGGGGAAATAGCAAGGAAATATTAGATGTTGCGGCAGGTCTTAGCGGAGAGGGTGATGCGTTGTGTGAGCGTGACCTGACACATTCGTAGGTTCGATATCGTCACAGAGCAAAGCAACTTGACCGCGGCCTTCCCATAGGTGACCAAATTGTGACTGCTTTTTGACGTTCAAAGCAAAGTTCCCCGATGCCGCTCAGCACCAGGAGGCTCTTCAATCTAAACAAAGCGTATTTTCGTGAGTAGAACATGAGTCCCTGACCCTTGTCCAACTCAAGTACGGTCAGTTTTTCAATCACCAACCTTCAAAGTCACTTTGCGCTCAAAATAATTACCGATCATTCCCTGCTTGGCATCACCCTTGACCGATTCGCCTTTGGTCAGCATGACCTGAAGCGTAATTTCGTCATTATGCGCCGCATCGCCGGCTCGAACTGTCATCGGCAAGACTGTCAGGTTCGCGCCTGTCTGAGCTTCGAACTTGTCGCCAACCAATCGACATGCCATTGGAAGATTAACGTCCCAGCCGGCTGCAAATTTGGAGAGAGCTGATGTCTTGATGCCTTTCGGATCGACATAAAGCCAGGCATTCCGATAGGGAACATCAGGGACTCCTTTCGGCACGCCAATCACGGTGAGTACCGTCTTGCTGTCACCCCGTTTGCATTCAAGAAGAAAGCTGCCGTCGGCTTGCTTGAGAGAGACACCGCTGGTTCTATCTACTACATCGATGATTACTGCTGCATCGTCTTTCCAGGGACCGTTGTTGACATGACACGTGAGGCAGTTTTCCGATTTGCCAAGGATGCCAACGGCTGGCGGATACGCGAGAGCCGAGCAAAATACCAAACCGACGAAAGCCAGAGCGAGAACAATGATTGTTGATTGTCGCATTTCTAATATCCTCCTGCGATATTATCTTTTTTTGCCAACTGTAATGGTATATCAATTCTCAGAGCGTGTCAAGCCCGATGATTCGGAGGAAGGCCACAGCGGCCCGCAGCTTAGTTCTTCGACACATTGAGGGAAGACTTGTGGTATTATTTCTCCCTGCCGTGTGTCCAGTACCAAGAGGAATCACCCTTCACATTTCCCCATATCGCTGCAGTTGAATACTCTAGCGAACGCCTCACCAGTGCAGCCTCATCTAAATGTCCGTCCGACCCCGACGGCTTCTCTTTCATATTCGCATACATCTTCTCTGCCAATCTTCCGACCTCTCTCGAAAAATAAGAGTGAAATGTTAGCTTTGCGAAGAGGAAGGACGCCATCAATGAAAGAAATGCTATTAGGAATCCGTAGAGGTACCAGATTCCGGCTATTGCCCCAGCGAGAACAAGGATGCGAAAGAGAGAAAAAACTACCTGATTGGAGTGGTGAAACCAGAGAGGTCTCCCTAAGAGGTTACACACTTTGAATCGATTCTCGAACCACGTCATCAGAACGCCGAGTGCATACAATACCCAGATAAACATTGCTAGTTCCTTCTCACTTTGTTGACGCGCTGTACATTGTGATTCAATAGGATCTCCCTACTTGTTGTCATACCAAGACTCGACAAGAAAGGCCCAAAGGGCATCAAATACCTCAACAATCTTCCTGTCTTGTTCTTCTTCCTTTATTGATTCCAATGCGACTTCCGCTTCCAGTTGAGAATAGCCTGACGACGAAGACGGTCCCACGATGGCTGCCCTTTTATAAAGCCTTTCAAGTAAGTCCTCTACGAAGCGTTGACTATTTCCACTGTACTCAGGCGGCATTCGGGCCGATACGTAGTCACTATGTTTGTCTATAAAGGCTTTCGCAGTGATTTTCCGTACTTCCTTTGGCAAGATGCCACCCTCAGCCATGATCAACATCTGCCCAAGGAGAAAGGCCAGGGCGTAGCCAGCAGCTAACCCTATTATCGAACCCTTTATTCCCCAAGCGACGAACCCTACTATGGCAAGAACCATCATAAGAACACCTGGCCGCAAAAGAAACATGTATTTCCTCTTACATCTCTAGATTGAAACGCCTTTACTCCACCATTGGAATCTTAATTTCCGGATGTTTCTTGGCAAAGTCAAGCGCTTCCTCGTACCCCGCATCCACATGCCTCATGACACCGGTGGCCGGATCATTCCCCGGTCTGCCGCGTTTTCCTTAAGGCCACTCCGTCTGGCGTTTGCCCGTGCGTTCATCCGCGGCCTGCCGTGTCATTTTGACGATCAAGTTTCAAACCCCAGACTCTTCAGATACTCGCGGGGTTCGTCTTCCGTTGATCGCTCCGTGAAATGAGAGAGCCAGATTAGATTTATGGTGTGGTACAGATACTTGAAGTTGTTCCAGCTCTCATTTTGACCCGTTGCTGAGAACTTGTGCACATTCCTGAAAATCGCCATTATCTCGTTTACCAGAACGAAGCTTGTTGTCATGGCCTCAGTCAACAGCGGTCGGAGACGCGGAGACGCCGCGCCAAACATCATCGATTTCGGAAGATCGTCGTCGAAATCTTTGATGTTCAGGAAGCTGTTTGCGGCCATTTCTTGGATACTCGAATGTGTGGCTTGGCAAAGGTACTTGTACGTGTCCATGCGTTTGACGCCCATATAATCGGTAGTCTTCCGGCTGAGACCCATTTCGCATTCAATTTCTCCAAGCCGCCTCAAAATCTCGTCCGTTTCTGATTTCTTTCTCCATTCTTTCTCGCACTGTTCGTTCTTGCCGGAGTTCAGATAGGATTGCATGTAGCCCGAATCAGCCGAGACTACGAGAGCGATTCGAGTCATCTCCAGCATTGTGCGGACGAGAATTTTCGCCGAATTGTCGAATCCGTCTTGGCACAATCGCACTACTGACATTGAGTGGTTGACATACTGAACTAACAAGCAATAGAGCGCGAAACTACCACCACCGTCCTGCTTGCCACCCCAGTTCATGGGCAGCGGTCTTTCAGAATGATCTCGGCTGAGGACGCAGGAAGCCAGTGCACCGATGGTTGCAGCACACACGTTGAGGGCCGTTAATTCGACTTTCAGGGAAGAATTGATGGTCGCCGTTCTCTCGGTATTAAACTGCCAAATTGATTCCACCCATTCTCGGACGATCTTCGAGTCAAGGTTGCAGCGGCCTACTTCACGGACAGACCGTGCTTGGTCCCAGAAGACTATCTTGAAAACAACTGACGCGTCTTCGGCTATGACATCCTCTTGCTGTCGCTTACGCTTGTCCATTCGTGCCCCCCTCACTCCATCATCGGGATTTTGATATCCGGATGCTCTTTGGCGAAGGTGATCGCTTCGTCGTAGCCGGCGTCGACGTGGCGCATGACGCCGGTGCCCGGATCATTGGTCAGGACACGTTCGAGGCGTTTGGCCATGGCATCAGTGCCGTCGGCGACGATCACCTGACCGGCATGGATGGAATAGCCGATGCCGACACCGCCGCCATGATGGATGCTGACCCATGATGCGCCGGAAGCCGTATTTAAGAGCGCATTGAGCAGCGGCCAGTCGGCGATGCAGTCGGAACCGTCTATCATCGATTCAGTCTCGCGATTGGGAGACGCCACAGAGCCGCAATCAAGATGATCGCGACCGATCACTATCGGCGCAGAAATCTTCCCCTGCTTCACGAGATCGTTGATGATCGCGCCGAAGCGGGCGCGTTCACCGTAGCCGAGCCAGCATATACGTGCGGGAAGCCCCTGAAAGGCGACCCGTTTGGAGGCGAGATCAATCCAGCGGACAAGATGGGGATTATCGGAGAACTCTTTCTTGATTACCTCATCGGTGATGGCGATGTCATACGGGTCCCCCGAAAGCGCCGCCCAGCGGAACGGACCTTTGCCCTGACAAAAGAGGGGGCGAATGTAGGCGGGCACAAAACCGGGGAAGGCGAACGCATTCTTTAGACCATGCGCAAATGCCTGACCGCGCAGATTGTTGCCGTAATCGAAGACGACTGCACCGCGCTTCTGTAAGTCGATCATCGCCTGACAATGGACGACCATGGCGTCTTTGGCGCGTTTGATGTATTCCTGCGGGTTGGTCTGGCGCAGGCGGAGCGCTTCTTGATAGGCTATGCCGTTCGGAACATAGCCGTTCAGTTCGTCATGGGCGGAAGTTTGATCGGTCACAATGTCTGGCACGATGTTGCGGCGCACGAGTTCAGGCAGGACATCGGCGCAGTTGCCGACCAGACCAATCGAGACGGCGTCCTTTTTCTTCTTGGCCTCTTCAACCATTTTCAGGGCCTCGTCAAGCGAACGCGCTTTTCTGTCGCAATAACGTGATTCAATACGGCGGTCGATACGGTGCTCGTCGACTTCGACGCACAGCATGATGGCATCATTCATCGTAGCGGCAAGCGGCTGGGCGCCACCCATACCCCCCATACCGCCGGTCAAGATCAGGCGGCCGGAGATATCGTTACAAAAATGCCTGTCACCGCAGGCGGCGAATGTCTCATAAGTGCCTTGGAGGATGCCCTGCGAGCCGATGTATATCCAGGAACCGGCGGTCATCTGGCCATACATGATCAAACCAAGTTTGTCCAATTCACGGAATTTCTCCCAGGTTGCCCAGTGAGGAACGATATTGGAGTTGGCGATCAACACGCGCGGGGCATACTCATGCGTGCGGAAAATGCCTACAGGTTTGCCGGATTGCACCAACAGGGTCTCGTCATTTTCAAGATTTTTGAGGCTACGGACAATGGCGTGATAGCACTCCCAGTTGCGCGCGGCTTTGCCGGACCCCCCATAGACGATCAGGTGTTGTGGATCTTCGGCGACATCGGGATCAAGGTTATTGTTCAGCATTCGCAGCGCCGCTTCCTGCGTCCAACCCTTGCAGGTCAGCGGTGCGCCTTTGGTATTTCGAAGCGCGATATTCTCCATAGGTTCCTCCAATATGTCACAA
>JAGVEU010000458.1 GCA_020057985.1 Calditrichota bacterium
CCCGTAGAAAGTCAACGGCAGCAGCAGAAAAGCAAACGGTATGGCTGAACTTTCGATAACTACCCACAGCAGAATCGCCACCAGCACGGGGATTAGAAAATACAGCCACTCGCCCCCTGTTAGAAGCCCCTTGAACAGGAGCCGTGACAAGGGCGAGAATCCAATTTTTGATCCTCCAGTATCCCGTTCTGCGAATGGTGGTTGTAGCGGTGAGAACTGTTCCGGAGCGCTGAGTCTGGAGCGTATGGCGCCATCGGGAATCCCCTCCGCCCAAATCCCTTCCGCTTGTGTTGCCGCTATCCGTTTGACGCAATCATCAATGAACCACGCACTGCCTGGCTTGAAGAAAACAAATGCGCAAGTAAGCAACAGCGCAGCCCATATCACACCCCACCGCATGGAAAAATTCCGCATAGATTTCCCAAAAGAAGAAGGGCTGTAAGCGGAAGCTTGCAGCCCTCGTGGATCATGACTACCGAGCATCATTCGCTCGATTCACGGATCTGGATTATTGGCCGCCTCCCCTGAATTCTCCGTGACGAGGCTCGTTGAATGTCACGATCTGATAGGCAAGTACCTGCGCTACCGGATTGATGCCATTCACGTCACGAGTCGTATCAATGAACGAGAAGGGGAATGTAAATAGCGACGTACGGAAAAGAACGTCCCACGTGATGCGGTATGAATTGGCGTTGAAATCAAACGTCTGAATATAGCTGGTTCCCGCAAAATTCGTTGCAATTGGCTGGTCGTGGTTTTCGGAAATCGGAATATAGGTATAGTCTACCATCAGTGTATCCGATTCCTCCCATGCTCCCGCGCCAGCCGGAGTGGAGACCACAATCCGCCAGCCATACCACGGCGTGCCGGGTTGTCCGCCGCGATCTACCCACATAACTTCTCCGGGGACGCGCTTTGTCGCGTTGTAAACGGTGTCCACCTCGAGGATTCGCGTGTCGCCGGAGTCAGGGGCGAGATATGCTACAGACGGAGTTGAGGCGTAAATATGACAATCCACGTCATTGGCGTTGTACGAAGAATCCGCCGTGGAAGATTTGTAGTTGTAAAGCGTGTACGATGTGTAGGACGAGCTTGCGTTGTCATTGATTCGGCCAAAACGATCTATGTCGGGCAGCGCGCAGTAAGTCCTTCCCCCCCAACGCAAATTGCAAACTATGCTCGTGTCAATTTTCAACGCGGGCAAGTCTGGAATCGTGGTGGTAGCACCGACAAAATCAATATTCAGGGGCTGAGCTGCAGAGTAAGACCGGGCATAGACATCCGTCAGATTGAAATAGTTAATGAAGAACCGAAGCGGATGGTCTATGTCACCGGAGAGTTGCACTGGAGCCCCAGACATCGCATACGATCCTTGAAAGAGCCGTCGGCCGGAAATCATCAGACCGCCGCCGACATCCAGATACCTCGCGTAGACTTTCAGCTTCGCTACCACTGAGAGATAGGGAACCCAATTGTTATTGGTTGGACTGTCATCGTCAATAACCCAGATCAATTTGTATTTTGTGATGAGTGAGTAGGGAATCCGGTTCCTACCATCCTTGTTTTCCAGATACCAGTCCACGGTTGTATCTGAAACAAAATAGGGTGCATATTCATACGCCATGCTCATCGCTTCGGGAACCACTGCTCGATAGAAGTTCATGATATCCTGATCGCTTCTCCCCCCTTGCAAGCTATCGGCTCGATTGACAAGCGGTTTGTTCTCGTCTACGATCAGCAACTGCTTCTCGAAGTCCGGCTTGATGGCATAGAAGTCAAGCGTGGCAATATCGGTAGCCTCAGTGTATCCGTCATCGCGGACGCGAAGCGAGAAAGTGTAGTGTCCTGTTTTCAATCCGCCATAACTGCGATGGACATTGCCATAGAAGGTAAGCTGTGTCAGGGGACTCCAGTCACTCCAACGCTTCTCCTCTTTGAACACACTGTCTGTATCATAGTATGAAAAGACAACCGTATCGAGACTGTCCGTATTGACCATCAGGTAGCTGAATTCAAGGGGGATGATATTAAATTCGCGGTCATCCAGACTATCCTTGCCTTGCCACAGTATCTGAAGGCCGGGATAGTAGCTGCTTAGAGTGTCCGCCCAAAGTATGGTATCGGAAAGCGTGCGGTGAGTCACATAATCAGAAGAGTCATCAAGCGCCCACTTAAGTTTGGGAGGGTTCGGGGCGTTGTTTGTGCGGAAGAACACGCGAAAGGCGATCTCCTCCGATAAAGCGCCGAGGTTATCCACGCTGCGGACCATGAAGATGTGTTCGCTCGTGTCTCCTTCGGCTGAGAGCAGATAGATTTTCGCCTGCGTTACTGTGGTATCTGTCCAAGCGTAGTCTGGAAGGTTGCGGGCATAAGAAAGCAGGTCACCATAATGTGCGGCATCTATCGCTGCTTGCGTCGTATCGTCGCGGATCTGAAATCCGCTCAAGAGACCGTCGTCATCCCAACCGTACCAATACACGACCGGAGCATAATTGAAGGTGTCCCCCGGCATCGGCACGTTAACCAGCACAACGTGGGGTGGTTCATTCGGCGTGAACGTACCCTTCGTTCGGTCGCAACCCCAATAGATTACAACCAGAGACAGGGCCGTCAGTATTACTAATAGAATTCTTGCTCGGTGCAGCATATTCATCTCCGTATGGAAACGCGTCAATCAGACGCGGATAACCTTCAAAGCTGATGTCAGAACAACAGGATATACTTTAGAATAGTCGCTTGAATTTGTAGCCGATGGAAAAACGATGCACGTTCTCCAGAAAGGTAATTCCAGTGAAGGCATAGTCTATCATCAAACCGACCTTGTCGAACTTCAGACCTGCGCCGATGGATGCTCCGTTCTGGAAAAACTCACCGTCATGGCTGAAGAGCGGAAACTCATAGAAGGGATTCTCGGACGTGGCATCCTCACCGCGCTCGATCTTGGACCGATAATCGTTCCACGACTTGCGCGTAAATCCATTGATCTTCTTGCCAAAGCGCAGGAAAGCAGTGTTATAATATCCGTACTCGAAACCGATGTTGTAGACCTCAAGATTATCGTTCGGATGCGACCATGAGAATGCCGCGAGCAATGCATGTGCTCCCACCGAATCCGAGCCTGTCCAATAGCGGCGCATCCCCGAATTCAGGACATACCCGGACATTCCAAAAGTGAAATTCATCGGCATCGGAAATGGGCCATCCACGAAATTCATGTCCGGGCCAAAATTCGAAGTGAGCATGGCAATCCGCAGACTGCGCCATCCCACGTTATAATAAGTGCCAATATCGGCAGACCAGCCGGTTGCGGACTTGTCGGCCAAGGTCTCATTGATGAACTTGATGGTTCCACCTGCTGAGAATTTGTCCGTCAGTTTCTGACTATACGTAAGCCCGATCGCCAGATCACCGGCGGTGAAAGTCCTTCCCGTTCCTTCGGGCTGAAGAGGAGTGGTCTCTTCCATAGCATCCGTCGTGAGATAGATAACCGAAGCCGCCCAAGCGCCATTCCATTTATCCATGGGATGAGTCATGCCCAGGTAGCCGTACTGCAAACCTGCGGCATAATCCATGTAGGCCAGAATCCCTTCAGGCTGCTCCAGCTTTGCTACAGCGCCCGGATTATGAAAGATGGCGCTGGCATCGTTGGCCACGGCCACATAGGCTTCTCCCATTCCCACCGCGCGACAACTGGGACTGATTTTCAGGAACGTCACGCCGGCGGTTCCCACCTTCGCCTGAGCCATCACATGTTGTGGGAGCAAGGAGACTGCGGCAAGCAGCGCGACAAGTATCCATCGCTTCATGGATCAATCCTTCCGTCTATATAAAGCTGACAAAACACTAACGAATGATTACAAATTTTCCGGTCTCGATATTGTGGCCGCCTTCGTCGGTGAGATCTTCGACCGAGAAGAGATAAATACCTGACACCACCTGCTGCCTGTTCCGTGAGTTCAGATCCCACGCCTCAGAACTGGGACTTGCCCAGTGGCTGAGATCACCGATGATATTGTGGGGGATGATCTGCACAAGATCACCGGCCACTGTATAGACTCGAATCAAGCACTGCTTCGGCAGATTCGTGAACTCGATACGACGATCCTGCTGGGCATAGAACTCCGTCGTCCCGTCATTCTGATTCTCCCACTTGACTCCGCCCTGATAGCCCTTGGTGTAGTCCTCATAAGCACGGTATGGATTGGGCACCACGCGGACGGGTTTCTTGGGAGTGCCGGCAGGAGCCAACAGCGCTGCGTTCGCCGTGGGGCGGGTGGACTGTGAGGCCAACCCTGAGCGTGGATCGCCAAAATCATAGGCCGTCACCGCATAATAGCGAGGGTAGAGACTTGGGGTCGTAAGACGAAACTCATAAGTCGAGTCATTCTTGACGATCCCTTTGTGGAAAACGCCTTCAATTGTTGTGTCTGCGAAACCGATGTTGTTTCCAATCGCCTTCAGACATCCCCAAACACCAGAGTCGGCAATCGCACCATTCGCCACATAATGACACGGAGGCATGCCCGAGGTGTCAGCGACTGGATAGGTCATGACCGAATCCTTGTCATCCATGTAGGCGAAGTCAACCCGGTCATATTCTCCCAGCAGGTTATAGTAGGCATCCTGATTGATATCCGCATAGTGAATCCGATACCCTTCGAAGTCGCGTTCGCGGGAGAAGGGATCAATGTAGTCCGGATTCTCAGCAGATTTTTTTGACCACCGCAGAATGACCTCGGTTTCCGTCAATGCATACCCGAGACCTCCGATAAAGCACTCTCCGGACAGTGCAAACTTAACAATTCCACCGGACATCGCCGCTGCGTTTTCTGTTTCGGGCTCACAATGCAAGAGCGCCGGAATCGGCGGAGGAGGTGGCCCGGTGAAGTCCGGCAGACCATCCCCTTGGTCAAGACGTCCGTTGTTTGCCATCCAGCCCATGTCCCAATAACCATACCTGGCATGTGAATAGAAGAGATTGCCGGGGATGATGTTATCTTCCTTGACGATGCCCAGACTATTCAGATACGGATTGTTGCGGATCGTGTCCAGCATTCCGTTCTGCTCGCCCGTATCCGGTCCTTTGTACCATCCGGCGTGAATGGCGCTGCCTGATCCGACAAAATAGATGACCTCAATACTGTCCACACCGATGTGGAATCCGGGAGGAGTTTGCGAAAAGAGGCCATCCTCACCG
>JAGVEU010000286.1 GCA_020057985.1 Calditrichota bacterium
GACGATCCACCTGTATACTCGCTGGAGCGTGGCGATGGGTGAAGTCAGACTCCAGCGAAGACCAACATGATTCTGCGAGACGTCTGAACAAACCGGATTCTGCGGATTTGAACTGGCGACATACGATGCCGTTATACCGTCAGCGGAGTAGAAGTAACCTCCCTCTTCAACGTACATCTGTTGCGGGCACATGGGTTCTACATCACCAACTGGGAATCCATGCCACGATGAAAACCCGCGCGAGGCAAAGAGATCATAAATTGGACCCCACACAATTGAGCTGACACCTAAGTAGGGATGTGACTCCGGGCCATAGATATGATTGATCGTCCCATGTTCGAAGCTTACATAACGACCGGTTGAATGATTGGCGCTTTGTAATGGATAGCAGTAGGGTGACGTATACGCCTCACCTTCTTCACCCGTCGGATAACCAAGATAGGAGTAATTGCCTCGTCCAACGGAGTTCCATTTATTATAGATTGCGCCGTAGATGAGGTAAGCAGTCGAAGAATTGTCAGCCAAGCTCATGACAGCCTCGCCTCCTCCGAATTGGAAGCGTTGTATCTGACCTGTGCCCTCATGGAAAACACGGGATGACAGTACCAAGCCACTTCCTTCACCGCCGTGACGGTTGTAGCAGTCAATGAAGAGTTGGGCGGTACCCTCAGCAGCACCCTGTCCGACTTCGAAATGGCTACGTTCGCTAATAAAGGAGGTAGGCGGGTGCCAGTCATCAAAAATATCCTCACAGCATGTGTAGCCTCCATATACCCACTCTTCGCCGCAGATGGCCACTCCATGTCCTGCGTAAGCCCCTTTGTGAATGCCGAGATGCACGTGCGGACCGCCCAAGCCATTCTCGTTTTCTGAGCCAACCGTTCCGATTCTATCACCGATTTGAACTTCAGTGGGGGGATCAGTTTCAGCTACAAATAAGTCAGTAGGTCGAAGATGTCCTATTACTGAACACACCACTTCACTACCGGTATTGTGTTCGATGATCACGACTAGTCCGAATCTATCTTTGACTCTGACATGCTTCACCCGTCCATTAGCGACAGCAAAGACAGGGGTGCTTGCCGGTTGTGGCACATCTTCGCCAAGGTGCCACTTAAAACTGCCGTCGGCACAATGCAGACCTACGCATGTCTCCCAATAGCCACAGTCAGGGAGTGGGTCCCATGGTGCATCAATCGGGAAGCGGAACTGATCTGCAATTGGCTGACCGTCGGCCATCGCGTTAACGAAGAGGATAAAAAGCAGACATATTGGCACTTTCATGATTCGACCTCTTCCTCTCGCCAGTTTCAATTTTCGAGTTTCAGGTTTCATCTTCAATTTCCTCCCACTCTTCCCGTTGACATGATCTCAAGCACTCCGTTCTGCGGCACGTTCAGCGGTTGAAGATCGAGGCTGAGGATGAAGGGGTAGATTGGAATGCCGAGGGGACGATATGGGTTTTGTCCGCCATATATGCCGATGTCGGCGCGGCTGCCGTCGCGGTCATTGTACGACATGGGATCACCGGCATTGATCAGCGGCGAGCCGGGAGATAGATGATAGTCCGAATGCAGTGGATCATTGGGAATGATGTTCACGAATTCACCGCCGTTCAAAAGGATGTTGCCTTGACCCGGTGGAACTTCGACAGCCGATGCACAGAAGGAGAAGCGCGGGTTGTGCCAGCTGCTGTTTGTGATTGCCCTGCCGATACAGGCGGAATTCGTGATCGTGAAATAGCCGTCACCGTAGACGCCATATGCGCTCGCTCCGGTGAGATCAAAGACACAATGGTCCACCGACAGTTGCGCGCCATCATCGGCAATTATCCCTTGGTCACAGCGGACGAAAACACAGGCATTAACCTGGGCATCGCAATTGCCGCCAGCCCCGTAACCCAAGCTGATTCCTGCACCGTCCGGGCCATTGGGCATCCAAAAGGCGCAACGACGAAACAAAGCTGATCTGACCCCACTGTTGACGATTGATCCGACCGCTAAGTTGTTAACACCGTACTCCGCGTCGTTCTCGATCAGGCAGTCTGTGACCGTAATTGTGTCTCCTGCAAGATACATAACTCCTGATGCCCAGCATCCGTAGCAACGCGCTGCTCCTTTCACCCACACACTCGCGAGCGTACTTCGGGAAGCTACGATAGTCACCGCACCTACAACCGTTGCCCTTCCCGCAGTCGTATCATATCCCGCCCCGATGATCGTGAGCCTCCGATCCACTATGAATCCACCGTAGGGATATGCACTGGGGGCGATGGTGATGGTATCTCCCGCGCTGGCAGCATTGATGGCGGGTTGGACGTCGCTGTACGGTGCCATGACTCCATGACCCACGTGGAGGACGGCGGCATTCGCGCTTGCGATAAATAGCGCGATGAGCAAAACAGAAAAAATAGTCTTCATGGTTGTTTCCCTATATGATATTGGAACGGACACAGCAAGCTGTGTCGCTACACGTGTTTCTTCTTTTTTCATCCCTCATCCTTCATCCTTTCTTCACTGCCCCACTCTTCCCGTTGCAGTTATTCCCAGCGTGCTGTTCTGCGGCACGGACGGTGGAACGATCAGGCTAAGAACGAACGGGAAATCCGGCACTCCGCGCGGATCATAAGGACTTGGTCCGCCGTAGACGCCGATGTCTGCCCGCGATCCATCCCGATCAAGCGTGGATCCCGGATTCCCCGCGTTAATCAACGTGGAACCAGCGGCTAAGTGGAAATCAGATAGTCGTGGATTGCCGTAAACCAAGTTGACAAATGAGCCTTCAGGCAATCTGATGTTCCCTATGCCGGGCGGCAGCACTGTGTCACTCTGTGCGCAATACGAGACGGAAGCGTTTGTCCCTGAAATCAAGCGTCCGTTTGTGCATACTGAGTTCTCGATATTGCCGCGTGCATCCGACGCGATTGCCACTCCATTTCTGTTGTCTTGAAACACACAGTGAGAAACAGAGAGGACTGACGACGCAGCATCACCACCTGCGATGCTGTAGTGGCTATTGCTGAAAACGCAGTTCTGAATGTTAACGCTATCCCCGACAGAAAGCAACACTCCGTATTCGGTGGCGTATGGATAACTCCATATCGTCCAGAATCCGCAGCGTTCAAACGAAACGGAGGCGTTGGGCATGACCACAGCGGCGCTATTTTCAGGATACTCGTAGCGAGCCAATTCGAAGAAGCAATTTGTGACTACAATTTTACTGGCCGAAGTCCAGATACACAGAGTGGCCGTTCCATAGTATCCGCCTGAATTATACACTTGATATCCTTGCACCCATAGTCCTTCGAGTACAGAGCCATCCGCCTCGCTATTCACATTAATATATCCCGTGATGGTTGCTTCGCCCACGGTTGTGTCAGTCCCTGCACCAATTATGGTCAGCGGCTTATCCACCGTAAAGGCATCGTAAGTATACGGACTTGCCGCCACGGTGATTGTGTCTGTTGCCGCTGCCGCAGTAATGGCTGCCGTGATTGTATTGTATGTTCCGGGAGTCGCATGGGACACCCGCAAAATCGTAGCGGATACTGAAGTGACAAGTACAAGTGACATGACGAAAGTGATGAAGTATTTCAAGGGTTACTCCTGAGTGGAAAAATGAAAACTGAAAAATGAAAACTGAAAATGGGGGAGGGCAGGTTTTTGGAAAATCCAAAATCCAGAAACGGCTAATACTCCAGTCTTATAATATAGCGCAGAGAACTTGAAAAGGCAAGGTAATATGCAACAAAATGATGGTCTAACTCAGAATAGGACGTATAGAAAACAAGAACTTATGCAATTGAATGCAGATCTGGAGGTGAGAATTGCGATGCTGACCCACTTGACTCTGACCCCCTTTGTCCCCCTAAGGCAATCGCACAATCTTCGCCCTTTTCCCATTTCCTGAGGTCGCCGCAAAATGCAAGCTCCCATTGCGAAGCTCGAAATTCCTTTGTTGCCTTTTGGATTTTGGATTTTCCTTCCCTCCGCTTTCATCCTTCATCGTTCATCGTTCATCGTTTCCTCCCTCCTCTCTTCCTAACTCCAATATCCCGCTTGCACCCTCGCACCAAGCACCTTTTCCCGCAATCTACTAAGACCCTGTTTTCTGCCCATTTGTGTTATTTCTGACAAAACGCAATCTTGCCGCAAGTCCACGAATATCAGCATTTTGTGAAAAAACTGAATATTTCTCTTGACAACGTCTCTCCCGTTCCTTATATTAGGGGCACATCCGTTCCCCCATCCTCTCCTCACAATCCTGTGTAGGGGAGGGTTAAGAGCCTATCCCGAAATAATGAAATCGGCTCCTTTTGACCGCCGAGCAGGGTTAAGTCCTCGCAACCCTGCCGGA
>JAGVEU010000134.1 GCA_020057985.1 Calditrichota bacterium
GTCTTGGGTGGGTTTTATGGCTTTCATACCCCCTGATACGCACCAAACGGACATTCCGACTCAACATGTCGGAACCTTTTTAAGAAACACTATAACCAAATCATATTGCGAAAGAGACTCGAAAGTGAACACAATAGTCGAATTGATCGGTTGTTCTATGATGTCATATCCTTCTCCCAGATCAGAAAGAATTTGGTTGTACCACGCATCCACTGCGGCGTCAGAAACACCTCCCCGCAGCGAATCAACAAGGCTAATTGGATCGGTCTCGTCAATCAGAAGGATTCTGTTCTGTGGACTCCATGCCAGAACTCTAATAGGCAGGTTGGGAAGACTGAGCAGTCCGAGAAAATTTTCGGCGAGCACCCAATAATAATACACGTGCCCGCCCAGAGTGGTCTGATCAGTAAAATTCGGAACGAAACAGGCAAAGGAGGTTGAATCTCCAAGGCGATCTTTCCTGAGCACGCGGTAATTGGAGAAGGTTGGATCATTGCTCGCGTTCCAATTCAGAAAGACGGTGGCTCCGTTAGTTTGTGCAACCAGACCTGTCACTGGCAAAATAGCTCCGATTCTTACCAGCGTATCCGCCAGCGCGCTTACAAACCAACCGTTGTCTACCGTTTCAATCTGGAATGTCCAATCTGTTCCATTAAGCAGTTCGGAGACAACATAGGTGTTACCGATAATCAGTGCAGGATTGAACCGCCTCCGCTCCACTCCTGCAGCGTATCCATAGAGATTATAGCCTTGCACGGTTCCTAATGATGGTGGTTCCCATGCAAAACCCGCTCCTCCATTCCGACTGCCCACGGGACGGAAATTATTGGGCGGCACGGGCGGTTGAAATGTGTAGTTCTGATCGAATAGGTACTTTGCTCGCCGCGCATTCAGTTGGAATCCTGTCCAGTTGAAGAGCGAGGAGTCTATCGTCTGGTGGTTGGGCTGCGGATTATTGGGATCATGGAAATATGGACCGCACACATACGCCATCGTCGTCGCAATCTCTTCACCGGGATTGAGCCGGTAGACAGGATGGCCGCTCGGATCTATGTAGTCAAACACTCCGATGGGTCCCCATGAGAGCAGATAACGCGTATCGTATCCATTGGCAATATCCGGTGCGTTGGGAGAAGGATCGCTCATGCTCCACGGTTCCGCATGAACTTGACCGGAATAATAATCACGGTAGATTTGCGGTGGCGCATCCTGAATGTGATTGGTCATGATCTGGTCGAAGTCCATCTCGCCGTTACTCATGATCTGATACTTTCGCCGGTCACCGACGGGCGTGCCATATATGAGTGTCCACCCCAAGCTGTCTACGTTCTCGTCAGCGTGCGAATGCCAAGCCGGTCCATAGTCCAAGCTGACGTCGGTATTGGAGATCCACCAGTTGAAGGAGAATTTTCTTCCTTGCCCCGGTGCGACGAGTACATACGTTCCTGATATGTGAGGACAGTTCAGCGGCCCATTGCTTATGCCCGGTGAGCGTCCGTCATTATCTGCAATCCATGCGATATTGATGGTATCTCCGGTCCCGGAATCTACCGCACGGAATCCCGCAATGTCGTCAACATGATGATTAGCCTCGTTGGCGGGGCCAACATCGGAGTCCACATACAGGCCGACGTACAGATTTCGCAGGAAGTTCGAGCCGATGTTGCGCATCCGGTACTCAACCATAACGAAGTCGCCGAAATCGGAGCTACTCCAGGTTCGCGAGGTCTGCCGAACTTCCACTCCGAGCGGATGATGCAGATCTCCATTGACGTCCGGACGAACATAGGCTGGATCTGTGAGAGTATCAGAATACGTCGCGACGAATTCTTCGTTTGCCACAGCTGCCGGATCATAGACGGATTCTCCAAAGCAATTGGTTTTGCCTGGGATGTTGGATCGTTCGATGATGCCATTTTGCTCACCCTCGCCGGGCCAGAGTTCTTTCACATCAGCCCAGCCATCAAAACCGACACTGACCCGTGGAGCTACGACGCCTGAATCCACGATCAGCGCACCAATCCACGGCGCCGCCCGATAGAGATACTGTTGACCCGAGCCGGTGGGATACTCACATTGCGGCGCTCACATGTGGGGCGAACACGGATCCGTAAACGTTCCCTGCTGGGCGGGGCCATTGTTTCCATAATACCCCCTATTTGTAACATTCATCCAGACATTTCCGATGCGATGCACCAGGTTTTCGATTCGTGGATTGGCAGGATCAAGCGTGCCGCGCTGTCGCACCGGCCCGCATTCTTCGCTCATCGCCGCGAATAAGGTACTCAGCGGAATCATTACCGCGAACAAAATAACAAAAGTACGCTTCATGGAAGAAACTCCTTTGTAGATTGGTTACAAGGACAAAGTTGGCTCGACAGGCCATACAAGGAATGTTGTAGAATTTAGCATAGATAAATCAGAAAGTCAATTGCAAATTCTGGAGCGTGCTACAAAGATACGGATCATATCGTCCATATTTATTTCTGTGTAAAACAAGCATTGCAACTACATAATGTGCCGTGTTGTTATGTATTTCTGCGCTGGCGCGAATCCTCATCAGGGCAGACTGAGCAACAATATGGTAGCGCTACGCTTGCAATTATCGAAAAAGCGTGCTACCTTTGAACAAGATCTATCCACGCTGAAATCAGTTTCTACTGGAGTTGCATTATGAAACAAGTCGCCGTAACCCTCTTTGCCCTGCTCGCAGTTCTTGTACTCTCCACAATCACCGCCGCTGACGAAATCACAGCCCGTACCGAGACAGTTGTCAGCGAATACAACTCTGCACGAGTCAATTGGACCAGAACCATCGAACCCTCCGTTCCATTCTCATTCTCTACGAAGCCTTTTCTACCTGCTGGCGAGAATCCATTACTTGAGGTCGGGCAATATCTTTGGGACACTTCGGACCCCACGGGAATCATGGACAATGTCGCGATCTCTGGTGACGGTTCTGTAGTTGCCGTGGGTGTCTCTCTCAATAATTAGTCGGTTCTGAAAAACAGTTCAAGTATTTTGGGGACAAGGGTTTACAGAGAGGAATGGATTTCGTATCTTGCAAGAAAGCGTAGTTTGGGTCTCAAAAACCGGTGATTTATGCAAGCGAAGAGCGAGTCTTGGTGCAGAGTCCTGATGGGATTTTTGAGGTGGTGCGGTAGGGGAGACCTTGAATGCGTAGCAGATTCGTTGAGCATCATTTGGGCAGGGTGTTGGTGTGTGTGGTTAGGATCTCGGAACTTCAAGACCCTGCGTGGCGATCATCCCCCCACGAATTGGGTGGAGATAAGAGAAAGCCCCATTTCCTGACGGGGCTTTCTCTTAATGTAGTTTCTTCCGAATGCATGTTGCGATCACGGATTCTTGTTTCGGACCAGCACCGAGGACGGTGCTGGCTAGTAATAGCTCCGCTTGGCAAGTAACATCGCAACCTACTTTCGAGAAGTACAATAAGCTACTTCAACAACAACAACTTCTGCGTCTTCACAAGTCCTGCACTCTCCAGCCGTGCAAAATAAATCCCTGACGGTAAGACCGCACCATTAAACATGAACTGATACTCTCCGGCTTCAAGCACACCCTGATGAACTGTCCGCACCTCGCGGCCTGTAATGTCGTAGATTGCAAGGCGGACTTTGCTGATATGCGGGAGCGTGATGGCGATGTTCGTGGTTGGATTGAACGGATTGGGAAAGGCAGCGATCAAGGTGACGGATGTTGGTTGCGGGACAATCGGTTTCTCACTCACACTCTGCGGCGGCTCGGTTAGCCAGGGGATGAAATAGACCGAGTCACCGTAGATAATCTGTCCGGTTCCATTCGGATTCTGTGTTGCGTGATACGGGCCAGACGGATCACCCCAGTAACAATTCTCCATGTGCAGTATGCCATAAGAGTCGGACGTGTTGTTCACTGCCGCAGGAGTATTGTTGATAAACGAGCATTGTGATGCTGTCCACGTATTCAAGTAGCCTAAAGTTACCGCTCCACTATCATTTATGGTTGACGAATTGGAGATGAATTCGCAGTTCAGGAGATCAACGTGCGCATTTGGCTCCGCACTTAACACACTCCACCATCCGGCCGTGTTCTCGCGGAAGATGCAATGGGAAACCTGAGTCGTATGTCGTCCACACTCGAGAGCGCCAATACTTCGCAGTGCGCGGTTGCCCTCGAATAAGCATTCACTGACGACGCCATGGACGGCATTAATATAGAGCCCCGGGTAGGCAAATCCCATATTACCAATAAACCGGCAGCGGTAAACCATAAAAGAGTCCGGAGAGTTCATGATTTCCATCGCCCCAGCTATCCCATGCACGGGATCTGTCCCATTCGCGATGAAGTCCGTATTTGAAACAGAACCCGGCGATGCTACTAGAAATACAACCGCCAGAATATGATGGACGTCCATGTTGGAATCCACCAGACAACTGTCCATCTGTACATAGCAATCCCAAGTCATGATGGCAGCTCCCCACCGACCGATATTATGGTGAAATCGCGTGTGGCTCACGCTCAGCGTATCTCCGTAGGACAGAATCCCGCCCAACTGCGTACTGTCGCGATGGAAATCACAATGGCTGACTGTTAAAGTTCCTCCGGAATCCGTGTAAACTGCAGCGCCTCCATAGCGGGTGATGTTATCCTGAAGAACGCAGTTGTCCAACTGCAGTGTCCCGCCGCGCTGAAAAACCGCTCCCCCTACAGTTCCAGACGGAGGATACAGAATCACTCCTCGGCCGTTCTGCAACGTGAAACCGACAATTATTGCCGATGTCGCCACATTCTCAATCACGATCATCGTCAGCGAGTCTGCAGAACCGTCTGAATCCGGTTCAAGAATCGTCCTTTGAATATCCAGCGTATCCCCAGTAATCAGAAAGTGACTTGCAAGTGTGCGCTGACCCGCAGGAAGTAGAATTCGCTCATGGTAAGTTCCTGCGCTAACCAAAATCGTGTCTCCTTCTCCTGATGCAGCAAGAGCAGAGACAATGCTTGGGTAATCGCTCGGCACGTGGAAAACACTCCCCCATGCGGGGAATGCTGCTATGGCGATTAGGAATAAAAATAGCATGCTCATCTTTCGACTCCAATAAGATTCCGGCAGGGTTGCGGAAGACCTTAACCCTGCTCGGCGTGCATGCCGAAAGGGGGGAGATTTATGTCAGTAGCTGGTGATTACGTGCGGGTCTTCTTCAGCCTTGCCTTCGACGAATTTTCGGACAATTTCGAGGGGAGATTCCTTGGTTTCCTGCACAGTGCCTGAGTGAACTACGACTCCTTTGTGCAGCATGACGATGCGGTCGGAGATCTTGTAGGCTGATACCATGTCATGAGTGACCACGATGGTTGTGACACTCAGTTCCTCATTGAGATGGATCATGAGATCATTGATGGAATCCGCAGTGATTGGATCGAGACCTGTCGTTGGTTCATCATACAGAATATAGCTTGGCTTCATGGCAATCGCGCGCGCCAGTCCAACGCGCTTTCTCATTCCGCCGGATAGTTCGGCAGGCTTCAGATTCTGGCTTCCCGGCAAGCTCACCATTCCCAGACATTCTTCAACTCTTGCCGCGATCGCCACTTCCGACATCTTCGTGTGCTCCCGCAGCCCCAGTCCCACATTCTCCTCAACAGTCATCGAATCAAACAGCGCGGCGCCCTGAAAGAGCACTCCGAATTTCTTGCGGATTTCGTAGAGTTCCTTGAGTTTGACCGCCCACAAATCACGGCCATTCACGAGAATGTGTCCTGCGTCCGGCCTAAGCAATCCCACAAGATGTTTGAGCAGTACTGATTTTCCGCAGCCGGATTGACCAATGATCGTCAAGGACTCCCCGTCCCGAATCGTGAGATCAACTCCCTGCAGAACTTGATTTTCTCCGAATGATTTTCTGACCTGTTTGATTTCAATCATCACATCGCTCAGAATAGAATCATCGCAATGACAAAGTCAATCACAAGAATCGAGAGTGACGCCCAGACAAAAGCAGTAATAGTGGAGAGCCCGACTCCTTCGGCTCCCCCTTCTGTACGAAAGCCGATATAACAGCCGATCAAAGATGTGCTCATGCCGAAGAAAACGGCTTTGAGAAGTCCGGCATATACTTCGAAGGCGTGGAAGAAACTTGGAATCAAACCCCAGAATTGATTGGCCGACATGCCAAGGAGCACGGTGCTGACGAAAGCCGCTCCCATGATTGAGATGAAATTCGCCTGGCAGACGATCACGGGCATCATGATGGTCATAGCAATAATTCGCGGGACGGCAAGATAGCGCACACTCGGAATGGCCATGGCCTCAAGCGCATCAATCTGCTCGGTGACTTTCATCGTTCCCAATTCAGCGGCGATGGATGCAGAGACGCGACCTGCGATAACCAGCGCGGCGAGCACGGGGCCCGTTTCAAGAACTACCACTTTGAACGTACCGGGTCCGACAAGGTCGAGCGGCAAGTATTCCTGTAACTGATAGCGCGTTTGCCAGGCTGTAACTGCGCCATTGAACACACCAATGACAAGAACCATCGGCAAGCTGTTGACACCGAGCAGGACGCATTGCCTGAAGAGCAACTTGCGATCATGAA
>JAGVEU010000258.1 GCA_020057985.1 Calditrichota bacterium
ACGGGAAGTCTGAATGCAGGCGTTGATCTTGTTCTGATATCCGGTGACAAAGTGATCGGAGGCCCGCAAGCCGGAATCATCATCGGCCGCAAATCGGTTGTCTCACAGCTAAAACGGAGTGCCCTCGCGCGGGTTGTGCGAGCAGATAAGCTCACAATTGCGGCGCTGAGTGCAACTCTACAAAGCTATCTCGATCGTGAACATCTTCATCAGATAATACCGACATGGTCCATGCTAACTGCCTCTGTGTCTGATTTGAGGTCGCGTGCCGAGCGTCTAATGCATAGACTTTCAGTACTCGGCTCGTGGAGTGTGATCGAAGTGCGGGAGTGTTCATCGGAGGCAGGCTCTGGAACGCTTCCGGCTGTGACAATTCCGAGTGTGGCTGTTTGTCTGCTACCAACGGCGATGAGTGCCAGCATGTGGGCAAGGAAGTTGCGACTCGCATCAGTCGCCGTTGTTGGCACAGTCCGACAGGATCTTCTTTGGCTTGATATGCGAACGATCTCGGATTCAGATGAGGAACTATTAGTGAACAGCGTTTCTGAAGTTCTTAAGCAGATGCAGAGTTGAAGAGACATGTATTGGATTTTTGCACTCGCGCTGGCCGGTCTGATCTCTATCTGTCCACCGACACTCGCATCTCACGTTGAATGGGTCAAGATAGATGGCGCTATTGGACCGGTTTCGCAGAAAATTATCAGCGAAGGTTTGCAACGTGCGGAGGCTGAACACGCGGAGGCTCTCATTATTGAGATGGACACTCCCGGCGGACTGCTCAAGACGACTCGCTTGATATGCAAGGATCTGATGGCCGCCAAGGTGCCTGTGGTCATGTATGTTTCGCCTTCAGGTGCGCGAGCAGGTTCAGCAGGAGTGTTTCTAACGCTCGCCTGTCATGTTGCCGCAATGGCGCCGGGAACAAATATCGGCGCTGCGCATCCTGTGGGTTTCGGTGGAATTGGCGGACAAGATACCTCGCGCGTCATGGAGGGCAAGATCACTAATGATGCGGCTGCTTTTGCCCGAACGCTTGCCGAGAGAAATCATAAAAATGTGGAGTGGGCTGAGCGAGCGGTCAGGGAGAGTATCTCTGCTACTGAGAACGAAGCACTGAAGCTGAACGTAATTGATTTCGTCGTCAGCACTCGCGACAGCCTGCTCATCCTCCTTGATGGACGGACGGTTCAGATTGAGTCTCAAACGGATACTCTCAAGACGTTAGGCGCGGAGATTCGGGAAACGGAAATCACGCTTCGGCTCAGGATTCTGGATCTTATCGCAGATCCGAATGTCGCCTACATCCTCTTGTTGCTCGGTGTTTACGGGCTGTTCTTCGAACTCTACAATCCGGGCGCCATTCTTCCGGGTGTTGTGGGCAGTCTATCCTTGATTCTTGCATTTTTCAGCCTGCAACTTCTTCCTGTCAGTTGGGCGGGATTGCTGTTGATCGTCGCAGGAATAGTCTTGTTTATTCTCGAGATTAAAATTATCAGTCACGGTTTGCTCACCATTGGAGGAGTTACCGCGATGATCTTTGGCTCGCTCATGTTGTTTGAACCCTTAGAAACTGGCATTCGCGTGGGACTCGAACTCATTATTCCAGCATCTCTGATCACGGCGCTGTTCTTCGTTTTTGTCATTGGGATGGGCTTGCGTGCTCAAAGACGCAAGGTCACAACCGGTGTCGAAGGCTTGGTCGGCGAAATTGGAACAGCGTTTACCCCACTCTCGCCACTGGGTAAAGTAAAAGTACACGGAGAGATCTGGGATGCTGAAGGCTCAGGCGAGATTGCAGCCGGTTCACAAATACGAGTGATCGCGGTTCACGGCATGAGTCTCAAGGTTGAGAATATTCCATAAGGTATGGAATCCGGTCGTTTCACTTAGAAATAGAGGTTAACATGCAAGGTATTTCGTTCGCTCTGGCATTTCTGGTGGTCTTCGCAATCTTCATTCTGACCACCGCGATTCGAATTCTGAACGAATATGAACGTGGTGTCATCTTCCGTCTTGGCCGCTTCATCGGCGTGAAGGGTCCCGGGCTGATTCTGCTGATTCCGATTGTGGACAAGATGGTGCGGGTCAGTTTGCGGACGATCGTACATGATGTTCCGCCGCAGGACGTCATTACCCGCGACAACGTATCCCTGCAAGTGAATGCGGTCGTGTATTACCGTGTGATTCAGCCTGACAAGGCCGTGATCGAGGTTGAGAACTACATGTTTGCGACGAGCCAACTTTCGCAGACCACGTTGCGCAGCGTGCTCGGACAAGTCCACCTCGACGAACTACTATCGGAGCGCGACAAGATCAATTCCGAGCTGCAAACCATCATTGACCGCCACACAGACCCGTGGGGCATTAAGGTTTCCATGGTTGAGGTAAAGCATGTTGATTTGCCTCAAGAAATGAAACGAGCCATGGCTAAGCAAGCGGAAGCGGAGCGCGAGCGTCGCGCGAAAGTCATCTCCGCTGAAGGCGAAAGGCAGGCAGCGGATAAGCTGAGTGAGGCTGCGGAAATTCTTCAGAAGTATCCTTCTGCAATTCAATTGCGGTATCTTCAGACTCTCGTGGAAATAGCTGCAGAGAATAACTCGACAACGATTTTCCCGATCCCGATTGATTTACTGACACCCTTTATGACGCAGCAGATGAAAAAGAATACCAATCCGTCCGACCAAACCTAAAGCACACACTTGAGACCCTTTAAGCTGCGAACATCGAGCCGAGCCTCGACGCCTCTTTCATCCGCAATCATTAGCTTGATGCGCGTGATGATTCCGCTCCTTTTGATCGGTGCAGCGGCTTTGTGGATTCTCAGCTATCAACACATTGCCACAGGTTACTTGCGGGTAACATCATCTGTTCGAGGGGCGGAAATCTATGTAGCCGGTGTTCAGACCGGATATGCGACAGATACGACGCTTGCGGAAATCCCGGTCGGCAGACAGATTGTTACTGTTCGCAAGCAGGGATATGTTTCAGATCCGGAAGTTCTGATCGTTGAGTTGAAAGAAGGTGAGATCGCTCAGGCTGCATTCTCGCTGAAAGTGGAAAAGGAGATCAAAAAGACCGACTCGATTCCTCCGCTGCGTGCTGTTCGTCAGGAAGTCTTTAGTACAGGGGTGCCGATGCGATCCATCCCACCGACTCTTGGAAGACAGGAGCGAATGTTGGATGTTCTGGCGAAGAGACCTGAGTCAGCAAGAGATTATATTCAAATCAGGGATCACTCGGCTACTGACACAACTGCAATTGAGCCTCAGAGACTCGCTGAGGACGCGCCGCATGAAAAGAGCGAGTCTGTTGTGTATTCTCTGATCGAGACCGAGATCATTGTCTCCTGTTCACAGGAGGGCGGCGAAATTCTCGTGAACGGAAAAGCGACACCGCGCGCGGCACCCTATACATTTCGCGGTCTTGATCGAGGCGTTTATGTCTTCTCACTGGTGAGGCCGGGATTTATCGCTAAACCCGAATCCATCCTTGTCTCATTAACCAGAGACTACCAGCATGAGCTGGTCGCTTTTGAGCTTACAGCAGACAAATCGTTGCCGCAACCAACCCTGACCGTGAACACCACACCCCCGGCAGCTGGAGTTCGTGTTGACGGCAAACCTGTGGGAGTCGGCAAGATCGCGGTTGAACTCGGATACGGAAGTCATCAAGTGGAATTTGCGGAAGTCCCCGGCTATGTCTCCCCCGTTCCGATTACAGTGGAACTCTCGACCGATCATCCCCAAGTCGAGATCACCGGTGAGTACAGACGACTTGAAGGAAATGCCGTTCTTGCGGTGTTCAGTGCGGACGAAGGTAAGAATATCAACGGCAAGAAACTGCGTGTCTTCATAGACAATGAACTCGTGCTTGATTACCCGCAGGAGTCCTTCGATGCCGTGCTGCTGAAAAAGATTGCCGCCGGCAACAGGTTAATCCGAATTCAGTTCGATGATCTTTCGGAAGATGTGACACTCAATCTCGTGGACGGAGAAGTGAAGGAAATTGCGTTTCGTGTCGAGAGCTTCTTCAGTAAACGAAAGTTGCGCATCCGCGAAAGATCCAGCATGACGGAAGAGCAATGGCAGAAGAAGTCTCGACGCCTCACCGTATTGAATGCAAGCTAACTATGGCGTGAGTCTGTTCTGGATTGGAAGCCCTCTCGTGGAGGGTTTTTTGGTACGTGATTGAGCGCTTACAGAAAATTCTCGCTCGCCGCGGTGTGTGTTCGAGACGCAGAGCCGAGCAACTTATCCTTGAAGCCCGAGTGACCGTGAACGGAGTCACAGTAATGGAGTTGGGAGCAAAGGCTGATCCGCAGAAGGACAGAATAGCAGTAGACTTTAAGGACATCCCCGCATCTCA
>JAGVEU010000044.1 GCA_020057985.1 Calditrichota bacterium
AGAAGCTTGGCAAGATCAAACAGGCAGCGCCGGAGTTTCGATAATCGAGTTCTGGCGCTGCTTTTTTATATACAAAATGAACGAAATGAATCTGTAGTATTTATGTTAATGATACACTGTGTGTGATGTATTCATCATATTATACTTTATTGTTCCACTATTTTTTATCTCCTTAGAACAGCCAGAGCATCAAGTGCTATATCTTCTATTTGTTGCGCTGCCACTTGCGACTTATCGCGGAGGTGTGTATATTAATACTCTTCTATCCTTTCACATTGCCTCCCACGGAGACCCTTCATGGCTCACAAGCACTGCCCGCATTGTCTAAAACTCATTCCGCTCAAGAAGCGCTGCAAGACCAAATGTCCTCATTGTTTTCGTGCGCTTCGCCGCAGCAGTCAGGATCAGGATCGGAAATTTCTTGGTCTCTGGCTCGAAGATCGCGGAGTCACCTTCTGGTTTTTCACTCTGAGTGTGCTTCTGGTTGTCGGCGCGGTCATCGGACAATTGAACGACTCACCTGATCTACTGAACTTCATTGACCTCCACACTTTCTGGTTTGTAGTTTCAGTAGCCTATCTGGCAATGTTTGCTTCAACATTGGGAAGGATCTATTTGCCTCTGATGTTGGGAGCACCGAAGATCCTCAGACGCGAGCGGGTAATGATCAAACAGATCAAGCTCTTGACAGCCATCGGTCTTTTGGCGGGAATTGTGCTTGTGGTTCTTGTCGTTGGAGTTGAGAATCTCTTCTTCATTTTTCCGGCAACGGCTTATTTGGTTACAATTCCGATTGTACTCCTGTGGTCTTATCTCGGCCTTGCTTTGACTGATGATGACTATGATGACACACGGACCTGGAGCTATCTGGCGGAGATCGGAGCGGCGGATCGCTTTGAGTTTCGCTATCACAGCTATGTTATTCTGATCGGTCTGCCGCTGGCGGCAGGTCTATTCTATTTCCTGATTACGCATACCGGATTCGCGTGGACAATTCGAGACATGATTGACGTGTTCATGGATCAGGTCAAACATGCCACGAAGGGAAAGATTAAGTAAAATCGAAAACTGAAAACTGAAAATTGAAATATGAGTAAGAGAAGTACAAAATTCACTGTGCAGGCGGATGATTTTGCAAAGTTCCAGCATCCGCGAGCCATCGCACTCAGTCCGGACGGGAAGCTGCTTGCATACACCTTATCTCGCTGCGAGTTTGAGAAGAAGAAATACTTTGCGAATCTGCATGTGATAGAAACGGCCACGGGAGCTTCGCGACCGTGGACTTATGGCGAGCATACGGATCGTGCTCCGGTGTGGTCAAGAGATGGAAAGTGGTTGGCTTTTCTGCGGAATGAGAAAGGCGAAGATCGAATCTACATTCTCCCGCGAGAAGGCGGAGAGGCTGAGCTGGTTTTCAAACAGCGAGGAAGCATCTCGGAAGTGAAATGGGCTGAGAATGATGCCTGTTTGATTGCGAGATTTCGCAAGGCTGATCCTGATCCCGAAGCGGAGAAGGCTATTGCCGAAGGAAAGGAACCGGAAAGCAAAGCACCGGCCTCGCGAAGAATCACCCGTCTCACCTACCGATTTGACGGTGAAGGATTTCTGCCGGAGGATCGCTATCATCTTTACCGGTTGGATCTGGCCACGAAGTCGTTTGAGCGGATTACGAAAAGCAAATCCGGTGATGATTGCTTTGATGTGTCCCCGGACGGTTTTTCGGTGGCCTATGTCACGAATGTCGCAGATGATCCCGACCTGCATCCGTATCATCAGCAAATCTACCTACTCGACCTGAAGACGCACAAGCGACACTTGCTCGATCCGCCGCTTGGTGAAAAATTTGTTATTGCGTTCAGCCCCAACGGAAAGTACCTTGCCTACATCGGCCATCACAATTTGAAGGATGCCTGGGGAGTAGAGCCAATCCACCCATGGTTGCTTGAGCTGAAGACTGGGAAGCTCAAGAACCTCACTCCCAGCTTTGATCGTCATGCCGAGGATCTTACCATTGGTGATTTGGGTTATGGATTGAGTGGGCCGATTCTATTCTGGGACGAGGATAGCCGGAGTGTCTTCTATCTGCTTAGTGATGAGGGCGATTCGTTCATTGCCAGAGCTAAGATCTCTGCGGGTGATCCCGAACGCATTTGGCATGAACACGGTCAGGTGGCAGGTTTCGTGATCGCGGGCAATGCGGCAGCGGTTTTACATTTGAGCTTTGATTCACTGGGAGATCTCTATTTTTGCAAAGACATTACAACTCCACACGATGCTTTTCTGCAACTGACGGACTTCAACCGCGAGTATCTGTCTACTGCAAATCTCGGCAAGGTTCGAGAGGTTCAATTCAAGTCCGGCGACGGCACGAAGTTACACGGCTGGATGATCACACCTCCGGACTCCAACGCGCGCAAGAAATATCCGGCGATCTTGCAGGTGCACGGAGGGCCGCGAGCACAATACGGACGAGTCTTTTTTCATGAGATGCAATATCTTGCGGCACAGGGTTTTGTTGTGTTC
>JAGVEU010000022.1 GCA_020057985.1 Calditrichota bacterium
CAATAGGAGCAGATGGACGTTATAGTTCGCAGATGCACTTCCTGTATAGCCCGGGAAGTCCTCGAGGTGAAGTCATCCACCATTTTAATCTTCCCGCATACAATTTCCGTGAGAACGTGAGAATCGGAAGCTCACTTTCCACGCACTTGGACAACACGGCAACACCTCTTGTGGTCGAGGATAACAATCCCGAGACGATTTCCTTCGGCATGGCCAGTGGCATCCAGTTTGATACACTCTTGGAATCTGAGATGTATCCGAACAACGGCTATACTTATGCAGGCATGAACTGGATAGCGCACGAGGGCTCAGACCGCGATGGCAATCGAATGCCTCCGCACTATCGAACGTGGTTCCGCAACCACGCCGATCCGGACGATAGAGAAGCGCGAACCCTTGGCGATAACAGTACAGGTGCATGGTATGTCGGCAATCTGCCACTTCATCCAGATCACCTGTGGGATCATGATAGCGATTTACCGCAAACTTCTCTTGTCTCATTTGATCGTCATGATATCGGAATGATTAGATCCAGAGATATAGAAAATCCACCGGCACATCCATATACTTACCATTACACCCGTTATGCGACCATTGTTCCGGTTCCAATGGCTGGATATGATGCGACAGGGAGTTCATGGAAATTTCAGATCCGCAATCCGCTTCCAGAGAATACTGAATGGCATCAATCGGATACAATTTCAGCCAATACAGACGATGTTCCCTTTGCATTTGCAACAGGTTATCCATTTTCGCCGACTCCGGTATTAGTACGTACTGATGCCGGGAAGATCGGGATGGCTGCGGTTTTCCCTTCCGAAAATGGCATTACTATCAAGGGATATCAGATGCATCAACGAGCCGGGGACGGTCTTCCGGATGAAATAATTGACTACCATTTGGAATGGATGGAGACGACTCAACCTTACCAGAATCCCCGCCACACGAATTGTGCGTGGGAAATTTGGAGCTATAAGACCATTCAAACTGCGACCACTTGGTCCGGTCGCATCTATGCCGAGGCTTTAGACGTACGCGAATCGGTAGTTCTCACTCCCGGAACTGTCGTCGAATTCAGGCCGGGCACGACGGTGTATTGCCGGGGTGCGCAACGGTTTCATGCGACACGGCTTTCAGACTATGATCAACCTGTTTTCTTTAACAGAGACAACCATCGCCCCGTCACCCTCATTTACGAAAACATTGGCAGTGGAGACGGGTTGCTCTGGATTGGATACCGGTTTTCCGGAGCGTTTCGAATAATTATCCGAGACACCCATGGTGATCCGGACGACCCAACGCGTATCTCCTTTGCCCACAACAACCCCGCCACTTACTCTATTCCAGCCAATCCAAACGGAAACACGATTGAACTCATTGATTGTGATAACCTCATCCTCGAAGGTGTCACGATAAAGGGCGACCCACAAGCGCGTGCAGGTACAGGGCTTTACATTGAAAAATGCCCGTCAACAGTCCATGTCATCAACAGCAAAATCTCGGATGTTGAAACTGGAATTGTTTCCACTCTTTCCAATTCACGATTTGACAGTCTCACGATCGAGAATTGCAGCGGGAATGGCATTCAATGGTCGAATGATTATCCTGCCGGTGGCAAGGTTGGGAGGATTGACAATTGCACAATTCGCAACAATGGTCTGAGTGGACCTTACTATACCGGTTGCACCATTTATGCGGCGAGCCCGATTCTTTCTTGCAATACCTTCGAGAATAACAACGGCTATGCCGTTTATGCCATAGGTGATGCCGCGCCATCGTTCTATGATTGGGAGATTAGCAAGACTGGAGCTAACAGTTTCTCCGGAGTAGGCGGATATCCCATCATCCGAATCAAAGATGCTGCACCGATCTTTGCCAGCGGCAAAAACAACTTCACTCTGGGTGGATGTGCGGCTTATTTCGAGGATGTGTCTGCTAATCCGAAAACACACGATGTTAGCAACAACAATTTCAACCCAGAGGCAACGATTGATCACTTCGTTCCGAAAGATCCGAAAATCTGGCTCTTTGATCCCCAGAGCGATCCGGGTGTGTGCAAGACGCAGATGGTTAATCCAAGCAGTGGCGCCAGCAGCGCTCTCTGCGCCGGCGATTTATTCGTTGGAGCAGATGATTTGGACAACGCTCGTACTCAATTCTTGCAGGCAGTTGCTCTATCGGGCGATACTGCTTCATCTGGAAGTGCGGCTCTTGAGCGATTGGCGAATCTTGATCCGATTCTCCCACCGGTTGGTTCAGAGATGCAAAAGGACGCATTCTTCAACCTTTCTTACAGCTATGATGCAGACGGCAATTTTAATGCGGCGGATTCAACCCGTGATTCAATTATGACAATCGCCAACAGTTTTGATTCGCTGAGAATCGAGTACGATCTATCTGTGTCCGAGTTGTTGCGCCCGCGGTCGGATAAAAGCGGAGAAATAGATCCTCAACAACAGGCGGCCGCTCAGCGGCATCGCTCAATTCTGCTCGACGAGTTGATGGGTGTTATTCGTGTAACATCGAATACTTCTTCCACTGTGCCGAGTGCTTATGCCTTGCATCCGGTTTATCCAAATCCGTTCAATGCAACAACGACGATTACCTACGACCTGCCCAACGATGGACATGTCTCATTGCGCGTGTTTGATCTGCTGGGCCGGGAGGTTGCCGTACTGAAGTACGGCTTTTCCGAAGCAGGAAGTCATCGTGTGATGTTTGACGGCAGAGGAATGGCCTCGGGGATATACTTCGCGCGATTGGAAGCGGGAAAGTTCTCGCAGACAAAGAAGCTTATGTTACTGAAGTGAAGAGGAAGGACGAAGATGATGCACCTCCGCATTGTTCACACCCGGCCAGACGAATCAAATTGGAACGGCGGCTGATACTTTCTACGTGGATGTAAATGCTTTAGCCTTACCATACGCGAGGTACTATAGTGTTTCTCATAAATAGGCCGACATGGCGCAGATTGATTTCACGGATTCTGGGTTATTTTGGTAGATGATCAGTGTCTCGACGACTTTGTCTTC
>JAGVEU010000492.1 GCA_020057985.1 Calditrichota bacterium
GTGTGCTCTTCCGATCTTTCTAATACTTGTTCTGGTTCAGGCCGGCTGTGCTCAGTCACCCCGACAAATCGTGATATTTCACACGAACGATATTCACGGTCATTTTGTTTCGGAGCCCGCGACGTGGCGGAAGGATCAGGCTCTGGTTGGCGGAATGCCGGCGCTCTCAGGTTATCTTGCATTGTATCGTCAACGCTTCGCTAATTCAATCTATCTTGACGCCGGCGATCTCATGACCGGCAATCCGATTTGCAATATCGAGTATGGTGGCGTCAAGGGAGGAGCGCTGCTGGAAATGCTGCGACGCATCGGTGTGGATGCGATGAGCCTCGGCAACCATGAGTTTGATCAGGGGCCGGATCATGTGCGCGACTTCGTGACAGTTTCTCCTTTTCCGATCCTTTGCGCGAACCTGCGTGACAAGAGTACCGGACGCTTGCTGGCAGCACCAACTCGCATCTTCGAGCGGGGTGGAGAGCGAATCGGTGTGATTGGGCTGATCTTGAACGGTCTGGCAGACGTCACTGCACGCAAGAACGTGGAGCAATTTCAAGTCGAAGACATTACCAAGATTGCACAAGAGCAGATTGACCGGCTTGATCCACTAACCGATTTGATTGTGCTGCTCACTCACAATGGAGTTGATGAGGATCGTGAATTAGCAAGCGTGATTCACAACGCGGACGTGATTGTCGGAGGACACAGTCACACGCGCTTGGACGGTCCCGAACGAGTCAACGGAGTCTTGATTGTGCAAGCAGGCTCCTACTGCAACAATCTCGGAATGCTTGAACTGACTGTGGCAGGAGACAGTGTGACTAGTTGCAAAGGTCGTCTAATCGAGTTGCTTGCAGACAGTGTTTCCCCGATGCCTGAAGTGGCTTCCTTGGCGGATAGTCTTGAAGCAGTTATCGAATTGGAATACGGAGCAACGATTGGGCAGCTCACAATTCCGTGGATACACAAGTACTACGAATGTAGCAATGTGGGAAGTTGGATCTGCGACAGACTCCGCAAACGATACGGGACCGATGTTGCTCTTATGAACGCCGGAGGAATTCGGGCGGATTTAGCGCCGGGTCCCATCTCGAAGCTGGATGTTCTCAAGCTGCTGCCCTTCATGAATTCAGTGGTCACTTTCGAAACCACAGGCGCACAATTATTACAGACAGCGCGCAAGCAGGCTGAAGCACACGGGCTTCATTCGCATGGTGTTCTCGAGATGTCCGGATTGACAATTACATATCGGAAACACGGCGATCAGATAGAGGTCACTGAGACGATAATCAACGGGTCACCCATTCAGCCTGATCGCACATACACGGTGGTTTCGATTGACTATGTAGCAAGTTCGCAGCCTGACCGGTATCTCAGATTCAAACCGAGGATCTTGAACTACACGGGTGAACTCATCAGCGATGTGATTACCTCCGAAATTCAGAATAGCCCTCACCCAATCGAAAGCGACAACACGATAAGACTACAGGAGATCCATTGAACAGTAAACCAAGAGTACTTATCATCTGCACAGGAAACTCGATGCGCAGTCAAATCGCTGAAGGCGTCCTGCGCCTCGATCTCGGAAACAAGATTGAGGTTTTCTCTGCAGGCACGCATCCGTCTTATGTTCACCCGCTTGCACTTAGCGCTCTGGGTGAACTCGGTGTTGATACGTCGGAGCACCGTTCAAAGGGCGTGAACGAGTTTCTCGGCGAAGATATTGATCTCGTAATCACCGTCTGCGATCATGCTCGCGAGACTTGTCCGGTTCTGCCGGGTGCGCGTAAAACAATTCATAAGGGCTATGCCGATCCCGTTCACCTCAGTTCCGGCACTTACGCGGAAGAGGTCATGGGGAAGTTGCGTGACAGAATGCGCCGAGAACTCAAAGAACTTGTTATCAAAGAGCTAAACCTCCCGACTGATTAGAGCTTAAGGCCTATTCATACAAAGGAGCCTGCTCAAATGCGGATTCAGGTCGGGGAGTCGGAACATCAGGAAGAGATGAAAAATAGCGATTCATAGAGTCAGTTACCTCGTTAACCGTAAGATACTGGACAACCTCATTCTTGAATCGCGCGCTATTCTGCAATCCGCGGACGTAAGCCAGAAGATGTTTGCGAAATTCCTTGACACCACGGCTCTCACCGACACGCTCAACCATGCATTTCAATTGCTCAGTTGCGCATTCACATCGCTCCATGGGTGTCGGCGCGGCTCCGGCATCACCATGAAGCAGTAGGCTATTTACTTCGCGAAAGATGAATGGGTAGCCCATGGCGCCGCGACCGATCATCACAGCATCGCATCCCGTTGAATTGAGAAGTTGCACAGCGTCACTGGCAGTTCTGACGTCGCCGTTTCCAATCACGGGAATGCTCACAGCGGATTTGACCTCGCCAATCCACTCCCAGTGTGCCAAACCCTGAAAGAACTCGCTTCTCGTGCGTGCGTGAACCGTCACCCACGCGGCTCCTGCTTCCTCTACAGCCCGCGCCACCGGGACTGCATTCAACGAACGAATATCCCACCCTGACCTAATCTTGACCGAAACAGGCACATGAGTAGCTTTCACTGCTGCCTCCACGATGCGAGCTAATAGGGACACGTCTTTCAGCAGAGCCGAACCTCCACAGGCAAGAATGATCTTCTTGACGGGGCAACCGAAGTTAAGGTCAAGTCCATCGGGTTCAAGTTGGCTGAGCACTCTCGCAGCATCCGATGCTTGTTGTGGATTCGTGGCGAAGAACTGAATGAACACAGGCCGCTCTTCTTCGCTGAAGGATGCCATCTTAAAGGTCTTCTCGTTGTTCCTCCGCGTTCCTTCACCTGAGAGCATCTCCGAGAACACCATCCCGGCGCCAAAACGGCGGCAGAGCCTGCGCATGGCGGAATCCGTATAGCCTGCCATTGGCGCCAGCACGGCTGGGGATGACAGTCTTATCGGTCCAAGCTGAACCGATAGCGGCTGCGTTGCCTTGGTCAGAGATGGTATTTGAACCGCGCTAAGCATTCTCATCGCTTTGGTTTGTCAGCCACGCTGATCATCTCCATTGAGAACCACTGCACTTCGGAAGGCGGCAGAAACCATGAGCCATAGAAGAGTGGATTCTTGAAGCCAGCCTCTATGAGTAGAGATTGCATCTCCGGAACGGTGTAGCAGCGAATCCCTTCCGACTCTGGATTGTCGCCTTCAGTGATGATTGTTCCATCGGGACAAACCAGTTCCCACGGACCGCCGAGTCTTGAAGTCATCGGATCGAATTCACCGCGATGAATCAGAAATCCTTCGCTGGTTTCCATCCACTCTGGACCGGCGTGAGTGGAAGCCGAGTACGGATGCTGCCCGGTGATCAGGACTTTTCCACCTGCCTTCGTTGCTCGAAAGACATTCTTCAGAGTTGCGCGGTTTTCTTCGTCAGTGCCAAATCCGAAACTCATGCCGAGTATCGCCACACGATCAAACGGTTTCTCAACTTCGAAGGTTCGCATGTCGCCCACCGAGAATGTCGCGCCAAGTTTGCGTTTCTTTGCTACAGTGGAAGCGTGTGCGATGAGTTTGGGTGTGATGTCTATTCCATGAACCTTGATTCCTCGCTCCGCAAAAAGATGTGCCTGAAAGCCCGCGCCGCATCCCAAATCCAGCAAAGTCATGCCCCGTTTGAGCTTCAGAACATCACAGCAGAAATCAACGACCTGTTGGTTCTTCCAGGCCACAGCATCGTCGCTGCCGACCAATCGAATTCGCCAGAATTCCGCCCAGAATTCATCCCAGCTTCTTTCCACTCTTCGGAAGGATTGGACAGGGGTCTTTTTTCCAGAGGTCATGGCTGCTTCCGAGAGATTTTCCAGAGACGGCCAAGCGATTCCTCAAGCGCAGGGCCAAGCTTAGCAACATCATAAGTCACTTCCGGCTCATTCATCAATACGGCATACGGAACTTCGATTCCCTGAGCCCTAACAAACCCGTTCATCTCAGGAGCAATTTTCCCCCAGTCAGTGTCCTTGTAATACTGTTCCATCTTGTCGTCCGGCAAACCGTGGTACAGAATGGAGTGCGCCAACTCGGGTTTGAATCTCCGCTGATTCTTCCGAACGGATTCTTCATACGATACTTGAATATAGAGAATTCCTGCTCGCCGCAGCACCTCCTGCGAAACCACATTAAGTGCATGGCTGATTCCGTCATGACCTCCGCGCGCAAATTCGAAGAGTACTGTCTTTCCAGTGTCACCTTCTGCAAGGTGCTTACGGAAGGCGACATTCATTTTCAAGAGGAAAAAATCCCAAGCCCACTCGTCCCTAAAGTAGAGTTTCCTATCTGTCCAGAGTCGTTCGCGCCCTGCTTCCTCAAGAATTTGATCCTCTTCGAATTTCTCCCAGATGTAGGGAAAATCATCTATCTCGACAATTTCCCCGACATGGAATCGCCTCGCGCGTTCGTCGGCGCTGAGTTTTTTCAGATAATCAATGACTTCGCTTTTACCCGCAGCCGGCCGGGCAGTCAGAATTATAGTATGAAGGAGGTCTCTCATTTCTCGTATCGGTGTTGGTGATGCGATTCTAAACTTATAAGATAGCCGAATTGATTCTTAAATGCAAGCCGGATGTTTATAGATAACTTGACCAAATAGTCTAAAAACGACTTGACAATCTGCAAACTTCTTGCGATATTATAGGTTAAAATCTTCACAAAGTACAACGTGACTTCGTGACACAGAATTGCCTCCGGAATATTCGCCTCTGTTCAGTTATTATTGTGTATTTAATAACTTACGATTGCCTTCGGTTCCGATTTTGAGGTGCTTTTCGGCACGTTGTTTGTACAACCTAAGATGCGGGCTTGATTCCAAAGGGCATCGCTTACCTCTCTAAAACCAATTTTTCTTCGCTGACATCTGAGCTGAAGCCATAACTCGCTCGCAACTGTCAACTTTGGGGCTTTGCCTGTCAGCATATTCATACATTGGAGATCAAACTTAGAATGACAAGACCAACCATTACCATTGACGGCAATGAAGCTGCCGCCAATGTTGCGCATCGGCTTAACGAGGTGATTGCCATTTATCCGATCACGCCCTCATCGAACATGGGCGAGTGGTCCGATGAATGGTCAGCCCTCGGCAGAAAGAACATCTGGGGCACTGTTCCCACGGTTGTTGAAATGCAAAGTGAGGGGGGAGCCGCGGGTGCGGTGCACGGCGCATTGCAAACCGGTGCACTGACCACGACTTTCACGGCTTCTCAGGGATTACTTCTCATGATCCCGAACATGTTCAAGATCGCTGGCGAACTCACCTCCACAGTGTTTCACGTCAGCGCGCGAACCGTGGCGACACATGCATTATCCATCTTCGGTGACCACAGTGACGTTATGGCCGTTCGCTCGACCGGCTGGGGTATGATCGCATCGGCCAACGTTCAGGAGGTTCTTGATCATGCGCTGATTGCAAACGCTGCTACCCTCAAAGCCCGCATTCCGATTGTGCATTTCTTCGATGGTTTCCGCACGTCGCATGAGGTGCAGAAGATTGAGTCCTTGACTGACGAGGATTTGCGCTTCATGATTGATGACGATCTTGTCTTTGCCCACCGCGCGCGCGCGCTCTCGCCTGACAGACCAGTCATTCGCGGTACAGCACAGAATCCTGACGTCTTCTTCCAAGGGCGCGAGGCGATCAATCCATTTTACGATGCTTGCCCGCAAATAATGCAAGAGGCTATGGATCGCTTTGCCACTCGGATAGGCCGCAGTTATCACCTGTTTGATTATGTGGGTGCTCCAGATGCTGAGCGGGTTATTGTCCTGATGGGCTCAGGTTGCGATCCGGCTCATGAAACTGTCGAGTATCTAAACGCCCATAACGAGAAAGTCGGTGTGCTTAAGGTCCGCCTCTATCGGCCCTTCTCCGTTAAGCACTTCATTGCTGCGCTTCCCAAATCGGTGAAGTCCATCGCCGTTCTCGACCGCGTGAAAGAACCAGGCTCGCCGGGCGAACCACTCTACCAAGACGTAGTTGTCGCCATGAGTGAGACTATGTCAAATGGTGCACCATGGAAAGTCCATCCGCGAATCATTGGCGGACGCTATGGCTTGTCATCAAAGGAATTCACGCCGGCCATGATTAAGGCGGTGTTTGACGAGCTGAAGAAACCCACTCCCAAGAACCACTTTACAGTCGGTATTCATGATGATGTCACTCACACAAGTCTTGACTATGATCCGGCCTTTTCAGTAGAGGCTGAAGATGTCTTCCGTGGCAAGTTCTATGGTCTTGGCGCCGACGGTACAGTGGGCGCTAACAAGAACTCCATCAAGATTATCGGCGACGAAACGAACAACTTTGCGCAAGGCTATTTTGTTTACGACTCCAAGAAGTCCGGTGCGGTCACAGTATCGCACCTCCGCTTTGGCCCGCGTCCGATTCGAGCGACGTATCTGATTGATCGTGCCAAGTTCGTTGCCTGTCATCAGTCGGTTTTTCTCGAAAAATACGATATGCTGGCCGATGCGATGCCGGGTGCGGTTTTCCTGCTCAACACACAGTCTCCGACTGAACAAGTCTGGGATGCTCTGCCGAGTGAGGTGCAACAGGATATCATATCAAAGAAGCTAAAGTTCTACTGCATTGACGCCTACAAGGTTGCTGCTGCGACAGGCATGGGCGCTCGTGTCAACACGATTATGCAGACATGTTTCTTTGCGATATCCGGTATTCTTCCACCGGATCAAGCCATCGCTGCAATCAAGAGCACCATCAAGAAAACCTACGGCAAGCGCGGTGAACAAATCGTGCAGATGAATTACAAGGCTGTTGACGAGACACTGGCCAATTTGCATGAGATTAAAGTTCCCGATAAATTGACTTCCAAGTTCTCACGTCCTCCGCTAATCTCCGATAAGGCACCGGATTTTGTTAAGAACACTCTAAGTGAAGTTATCGCTGGACGCGGAGATAAACTTCCCGTGTCCGCATTTCCAAAAGACGGCACCTACCCGCTTTCTACCACTGAGTGGGAGAAGCGGAACATCGCGCTGGAAATTCCGGTTTGGGATCGTGATGTTTGCATTCAATGCAACAAGTGCGTGCTCGTCTGCCCTCACGCCGCTATCCGCGCTAAAGTATTCACTCAGGATCAACTGAAGAATGCGCCTCCGACCTTTCTCCACATGAAGTATAAAGGTACAGAATTCTCCACTCCTGATCTACTTTATTCGCTGCAAACTGCGCCGGAAGACTGTACCGGCTGCGGTATCTGTGTTGATGTTTGCCCTGCTAAGAACAAAACTGAAGTGCGCTTGAAGGCAATTAATATGATGCCTCAACCACCTCTTCGTGAGCAAGAGCGGGTCAATTACGAATTCTTCCTTTCGATTCCAGAAGCGAATCGTGACGAGATTAAAGTCAGTCAAGTCAAGAGTTCTCAGTTTCTCCAGCCGCTGTTCGAGTATTCCGGTGCCTGTTCCGGCTGCGGCGAGACTCCCTATGTGAAACTACTGACGCAGCTATTTGGCGACCGTCTCATCATCGCCAATGCAACCGGATGCTCATCCATCTATGGCGCCAATCTACCCACCACTCCCTATGCAGTCAACCACGAAGGACGTGGCCCTGCCTGGTCCAACTCGCTGTTTGAGGACAACGCCGAGTTCGGAATGGGATTCCGCCTGACTTTCGATAAGCATCGTGAGTTCTCGATTGAACTCTTGCAGAGGTTGGAAGGGATAATCGGAGCTAATCTCGTTACAGAAATCATCAATGCCGATATGTCCACTGAGGCGGGAATCCGCGCTCAACGCGGTCGTGTGGAAGAATTGCGAAAGCGTCTTAGCGGAGATCCCAGTGAAGCTGCTCGCCACTTGCTTACCATCGCCGATATGCTCGTGAACAGATCCGTCTGGATTGTCGGCGGTGATGGGTGGGCTTATGACATCGGGTATGGTGGCCTCGATCATGTCCTTGCTTCAGGAAGAAAAGTGAGAATGCTCGTGCTCGACACCGGAGTTTATTCGAATACTGGAGGCCAATGTTCCAAAGCCTCGCCGCTCGGCGCTGTTGCCAAATTTGCTTTTGGCGGCAAGCCCACTCCGCGCAAGGACCTTGGCATGATGGCCATCAACTACGGCTACGTCTATGTGGCACAAGTGGCGATGGGTGCCAACGATGTGCAGACAGTAAAAGCGTTTGTAGAAGCGGAAGCCTATGATGGCCCGTCACTGATTATCGCCTACTCCCACTGCATTGCTCACGGCATTGATATGAGTCGCGGAATGATTCAGCAGAAGGCTGTGGTGGAGAGTGCATCATGGCCGCTCTATCGTTACAATCCGGATCGTACACGCGAGGGCTTGAATCCACTGCAACTGGATTCGAAACCGCCCAAGATCAAGGTCAAAGATTGGGCTTACTCGGAAACGCGATTCAAAATGCTGACGAAGATCAATCCTGAAGCTGCCGAAGAGCTGATGGACCGTGCACAGAAGGATACGATGGAACGCTGGCGATTCTACGAGCAATTGGCGTCCCTCGACTACAGCAAGAACGACAAATGAAAGTTTCGGTCTGTTTGCAAGAATCAGACCGTCCCCCACAATGATCTGGAGAACAAAATGGATCTGACCACAACGTACATGGGGCTAAAACTGAAAAACCCCGTCGTGGCTTCTGCGTCAACAATGACTTATAAACTCGATGGAGTGCGAAGACTCGAAGATGCCGGTGTCTCCGCGATCATCCTGCATTCACTCTTTGAAGAACAGCTTACGCATGAAGCTCTTGAATTGCACTATCTCACTACTCAGGGAACCGAAAGCTTCGCCGAGGCCCTCAGCTATTTTCCTGAAGCCGATGAGTACAATCTCGGCCCGGAGGAGTATCTCAAGTTCATTCGCAAAGCCAAGCAAGCCACCAGAATTCCCATCGTCGCAAGTCTCAACGGATTCACTTCCGGCGGCTGGGTTGAATACGCGAAGAATATGCAGGATGCCGGAGCGGACGCCCTCGAACTGAACATCTATTATCTTGCCACTGATCCGGATCTTCCCGGTTCAGAAGTCGAGAAGAATTACGTGGACGTGCTGAAGGCTGTGAAGTCGCAAGTGAATATTCCCGTGGCTATTAAGCTTGGCCCCTTCTTCAGCAATATGGCCAACATGGCATGTCGGCTTGATGAAGCAGGAGCCAATGCGCTCGTGCTCTTTAATCGTTTCTATCAGCCCGATCTTGATCTGGAAAACCTTGTAGTCTGGCCGCACGTCGAACTGAGTTCGTCAGCCGAGTTGCGTCTACCTCTGCGTTGGATTGCGATTCTCCATGGCAGACTGAAATGCAGTCTTGCGGCGACCACGGGTGTTCATACCGCTCAAGACGTGCTCAAGGTTATGATGTCCGGTGCGGACGTCGCCATGATGTGCTCAGCGATTTATCGCAACGGCCCTGACCACGTGCAGAAAGTTGTGACTGACATCGAGGCTTGGATGGAGGAGAACGAGTATTCATCCCTTTCACAAATGAAAGGCTCCATGAGCCAGAAATCCGTCGCCGAACCCGGAGCCTACGAGCGTGCGAACTACATGAAAACCTTGCAGAGCTTCCGGACGGTGATTTAGACGGCAATTTCGTCCGTGAAATAGCTTGTTTCATTCGACATGAAAGGGCTTTGCAACACCCCGTTGCGAGGCTCTTTCCGATTACCGGACGAGCAAGTTCAGTATCTTCTCATGCCTCTCGAACAGAGATTCTCATTGCGGGCAATAATTCAAGTACTTGTTTTTTTTTACATACAAATTTCGTGATTGGTGTTATAGTACTTGACAAGCATAGGTTACTTGTTTATATTATTCCATGTGCCTCTGAGCACACAGTCGTAACATGACCCATAAATAAAAAGGAAAGAACAATGAAGGTAAAGCCAATAGTAACAACGCTGGCCATTCTGACGGTCTTCTTGGTTTTGGGCTGCCAGAGCAACTCCGACTACGAAATTAATACTTCGGTTCCGCTTGCTACCGCTGATGGAACTGGGAATCATTCCTCTTGGGATGAGGCAGGACGAATTCACAACCAGGGCATGGATTACATCCTGAGCTACTGTAGACGCCCAGAGTGTGTTCCAATATATGCAGTAAATTTCATCAGAATCCATACATCTTACGATCTTGCTTCGGCGCAAGCCGGAATCGAGGCTGCCAATCCACGTCCTACTCTCAAGTCAACTCTTGCGGATCTGGGCCAACTGAAATCCTATCGATGGATTTCAGAACGCGAATATGCGCTAACGAAGCGGCTCGTCATCGCGGTATTTGAAAGTACAAGTGATGAAGCTTGGGCTGACAGTATTGCGATAATTCGAGACGTGGTCATCTCCACCGACTGGAGATCCAATGAGCAATTTTGCCAAACTGTGGCAGCGATTGCTGTTCATAGTCTTCAATTCCAATGTAATCAATGTAATTTACCAAGAAATAATTTGGACGACTGGGATTGGGGCAGATTTGGTGCCTCCGACGTTGCAGGTGCTGTAGGTGGAGCCATTGGTGGAGGCATCGTCGGTGGTGGTGCCGGAATAATTCCCGGTGCGGTGGGCGGTGGCATCGGTAACAGTGCAGTCGATGCCTGCATGCAATGGCTCGGATATTAATCGAGGAGTTCTGTGATACCATTCGTCATACTAACAGTACTTGCTCTTGCGTTTGGAGCGATCATGGTCTTCTTTCTCAAGCCTAAGACTAACGCAGGGTTGCGTTTCGTGCTGAGCAGCCTTATCTTTTGGCTTGCAACAGCACTTTGGAGACTTCCGCCGAGTGCATTCTCTTTACAGTTCTTTGTCGGCTGCGCTGTTGGATGGGGCCTTGTTTATTGGATTGCTTCCAAGAGATACGGCCAAACGTAGATAGAGGGGATTTCCTCCCTCCCCTTTCTTGGCAAAGTATATAATATTGAGGAGAATATTAACTTGTAGTGTTCGGATTGTTTTCGTATCTTGTCCGGATTGTTCTATCCCCAAACAATACAGAGCTTCAGGTGTTTTCTTGTCCACGTTGTGGTAGCGATCAGACCGTCAGCAATGGTTCGGTTCGCGGAGTCTCCAAGCGACGGCGAAAAGTCTGCACTTGCCAGTTGACCCGCCCCGATCGGAGTTGGAAAATCGCTTTCGGTCAAACTTCTGGCCGCCGCTCTCTATCTGCATGGTTTCTCTACTCGGCGCCTACGAGCGTGCGAACTACATGAAAAC
>JAGVEU010000490.1 GCA_020057985.1 Calditrichota bacterium
GGCTTGCGATTTTAGCAATCTTTAAGTATACTAAGATTTTCAAAACTTGTCAAGCGCGGCTCCATTCTCTTGCAAAAAACTGTCTCCAAGTCCTTCTTTTCTCGACCGACCCTCGAAGTCGCTCCTGAACTCATCGGAAAAATCATTGAATATGGGGGCTGTACGGGTCGAATTGTGGAGGTGGAGGCATATACCGATGATCCTGCCTCTCATGGGTATCGCCGCACCGAGCGCTCAGCGATCATGCATGACACCTACGGCCATATTTATGTCTATTTCATCTACGGAATGTATCATTGTCTGAATTTCACAACTGACAAAGATCAGGTGGGTGCAATTCTGGTTCGAGCTGTGGAGCCTCTGTCCGGACTTCAACTCATGAAAAAGCGCAGAGGCATTGATAGCGAAACTAAACTCTGTAACGGCCCCGGAAAACTCTGTCAGGCTTTTGACATTAACATCAACGTCAATCACAGCAGAGTCGGCGAGTATCTAAGACTCTATCATGGCAGAGCAGAGGAGATATTGTCAAGCCCACGCATTGGAATTACCAAAGCTACTGATCTTCACTGGAGATTTTTTGAGAAGGACAGTCCGTTCGTTAGCCGGTGAGCTGAGAAAACTCCAAAGCCCAAATTCCAAACTCCAAACTGCAAATGAGTTGCTTCGATTCGATGATTCAGTTATTGGAATTTGGGATTTGGAGTTTTCCCTTTCCAACTTCCCCAGCGGCACATAAAAACTCTTCAACCCCTCCGTGCAATTCTGACACATTTCTTCTGCACGCCCCTTGCGGATTAAGGTCATGCGAAAGCGGTTGTACTGTTCGCAATGCCAGATCTCACAAAAATCCTGCGTGAGCGCATTCCCCATCGGAAAATCTTCATCCTTGTCAAAGCAGCACGGCACAACGGCTCCATTCCAGTCAATCATCGTGGAAAACCACAACCGCTTACACGACTGATACCTCCGTTTCGTTTCCCACTTCTTCCCCTTGCGTTCATAACGCCGCAATCCTTCCATATTGGGTAGATACTGTGCCGCCTGCTCGTCGGTGTAGATCTGTGTGGTCTTGATTTCCACTTCATCAGCTCCCCATTCCCGTGCTTTCGCTCGCAGAAACGGAATTTCGTGCTCGTTGTGTTTCATCGGCAGCCACTGCATGACCATGCGCGGAGTCTTGCGTTTGAGTTCATCCCGCCGCTGTCTCATAGTTCTTATCGCCTCTACGACCACATCAAGATGTCCGCCAATCCGGTAGATCTGATACGTCTCTTGTGTGAGTCCATCTATCGAGAAAATCAACTCATCGAGTCCCGAATCAATCAGCCGGCTAATGAGATTCCGTCTGAGCAACAGGTTGCCGTTGGTCGAGGTCATAGTATAGATTCCGCGATCATGAGCAATACGCAGCATTTCCGGCAGCTTGTCATTGATAGTCGGCTCACCTTGATTCCACAGTGCCAGCACCCGCACATTCGTCCCGACATTATCGAGAATCTTAACGAAGCTATCAAGTGACATCGTGCCGAGATCACGCTTGAGTTCCCGAGCTCCTATCGGACACAAAGGACACTGCAAGTTGCACCGGCTGATCGGCTCCATCATAATGCTGATCGGAGTCCCCCACACCACAGGCCGCCGTACTATATGCGAGAGCACAAAGCTCGTTGCAACTCTGGCAACGTTCCATGCTGGTTTTGGTCTGAGAGTAAATCCGCGAGGAAGAAACATCTTGTTTTATCGTAGGGGCGCATAGCAATGCGCCCGTGTATTAATCAGTAAAGCATCTGCCGAGCAGGGTTAAGTCTTCGCAACCCTGCCGGAATCCTATCCCCGTTCAAACAACACAACAATCCGATCCGGCAAAATCGCCCTCGCGTGAAACACAAATCCTTCATACAATTTCAAGAACGGAACATCACCACAGCCCGGAGCATCGCAATCTTCATGGCCTTTCGGACACACGCCGAACTTGCACAGATTGCCAAGAAAACGATTCGTCTCAGGTTCGAGCAGAAAGGTATCCACTTGATGATGCGCAACACCGATGTTCTCGCGCTTCAACAGTTCATTGGTAGATCGCCCAATAGCTACTCGCATCTCATCCAGTCTCGTAAGGTCGCTAATCCACACGGCAAGATCCACGTCTTTGCATTCATGATAGATCTCAATCCCGTGCCGGTTGAACTCACGAAAGCGCGGAACTTCCTTGCTCAAAGGTATAGCCACCGATCCAATCAAAGCAACCTTCTGCACCTCTGCAAACTGTGCCAATGCATTCGACGCATACTCCGCCGCCCGCCGAAACTTCTGTTGTCTCAGCAGTTGGTGCTGGTTGGCTTCTTCAATCTGCTTCTTGGTGGGTCGCCTGTAGGACATGGGAAAATAACTACTTGTGGCTGCCTCCGGCTGCCTTCAGTATCTCCTCCGCCTCCCGCTTGCTCGTGCAACCGATCGAGAACTGTCTCCATTTCCCTGACGCCAGCTTGACTTGTGCACACCATGTGAGGCCGGACTTCAGGCGGCGATGGTGGTGGAGGAGGAGGCACCTATTTGATGACCGACCAGACAATAATGAACGCCACGAATACACCTATGACTATTAGGCGCTTCGTGATTTCCTTTTTCCGGGCTTCAGTTAGAACAGGTTTGGCCGGAATGTCTCGCGTACACTTCGGGCAGACGGTAGCGCGGAAATCTACCCGCTCCTTGCAGTGTGGGCATTCTGGATGAGAAAACCATAGAAGCGGAGCTATAAGCACTCCGCCAACTACAACAACCACAATGAAGGCAATAATTATCATGACCATGAGCTATTCCTCTTTTTTGGTTTGATCGGCCATGAGGCTAAGCAGGTAGTTTCGCGTAGCCCGCGCGACCTCTTCTCTATTTTGACCCATTAGTGGCTGCCTCTGGCTGCCTTTTTGAAAATCAGCTATCCCCGCCGTACCGCAGGAGTCGGTTCCGGCGGCACAAAAGTGAAGTTGGCTGATGTCAATGTCATTTCTTTTAGAGACGGCCAAAGGCCGCCAATAGTAGATCAGCGTTTGGGATGGCAAAGCTCGGGATGTGTCATTCAACGTTTGCGATCCAGATCCAATCGTACTTTCTCGTATCGTGATCTAAGCAGGCCTATGAAATTGTCTCCATGAACTACTCGCTTTAGATCTTCCTCATCTATTACCACTATGATCATTCCCCGATCTTGATATACTTTCATCTGTTCACGTTCTGCATATCTTGCTTTTCCTGCACCCGATATTCCTTTCTTGGAAAAGAGAATTCCGAATCGGGCTTTTACAGAATCAAGCACACGGCAGAATTTTGCTATTGTAGCAAAGTCTGCTTTACGTTTCCAGTCTTTGCACTCGCAGACGAAATAGCGACCAAGTTCGCTTCTGAAATCAACCTCGAATCCTTCCATGCTGCAAACTACGTCAAGATTTGATGAAAGAGTCGATAGCGGAGGAAGCGCCTTGCAGCCGGGCATGCATGAGAGCAGATATCGGGCGATGGATTCCAGTGCGAGGCCGCTTCCGTCTCCTAAATTTTTGATAAGGTGGTCAAGGTAGAGGTTGTTTGCCTGATACGTAAAGGCTTCGGCAGGTGATGGAAGCTCAATCATCCAATCAATATCCATTTGTTGAAGCACCCATTCA
>JAGVEU010000266.1 GCA_020057985.1 Calditrichota bacterium
AGCGCAAGATTCAGAGCCTCTTCAAGCCTCCGAGTGATTTGCGGGCGTTGTTCAAGAAGCATTGGGAAATCGTCACCTTTCTTCAGCTGCAAGGCTATCCTCTCGATCCAAACGAGATTCTGAAGCGAGAGAAACTCTGGCAAAACAAAGGCGAGTCCGAAGTTGAGCTATTCATCCTTGGTGCAGATGACACATACAACGCTGGAACCTATGCCGGATACTTCAGCGACTGGCAATTGAAGGAATTTATAAAACGTCTGAAGTAGAAGGTGCTTCTCGAAAAGAATAGATTCACATAAAGGAGTTATAGCCATGAAACCAATCGTTCTTCTTGCCCTCGTTCTTCTTGTTTCTCTGCCTTGCTTGGCGGAAGCAAGCATCTCGTTGACTGTCTACAATCAGGATCTCGCACTCGTCAGGGATACACGCTCGATTGAGTACAAGAAAGGCGCTGACGAAGTTCTTTTCAGGGATGTGTCGGCACGGATTGATGCAACATCGGTCCACTTTCAATCGGCTGGAGTGCAACTGCTTGAACAGAATTTCGATTACGATCTTGTTTCAGCGGACAAACTCCTGCAGAAGTACATTGATAAGCAGCTTGAGGTCATTTCAAAAGACGGGACAGTGACCACGGGTAAGCTGCTTTCGTCCGGCGGCGGTGTGGCGGGCGGTCAGCTTGTCTTGCAGCAGAACGACGGTTCAATCCGTAGCATCCTGCTTGAAAACGCGACTGAAATCCGCTACCCAAATTTACCCGAAGGACTGATCACTCGCCCCACGTTGCGCTGGCTTGTGCGAGCGGATAACGCCGGATCGAAAGAAACGGAAGTCGCCTATTTGACCGGTGGGCTTTCGTGGCGCGCGGATTATGTGCTTGTGCTCAATGAAAAGAACACTCAGGCGGATGTAGCCGGCTGGGTAACTCTCACCAACACGAGTGGTGCCTCATATAAGGACGCAAAGCTCAAGTTGATTGCAGGTGAAGTGAACCGCGTTCAGGAACGTCCCACTTTCGAGCGTATGGCTAAGTACGACATGCTGGCGGCACAAGGGGCTGCGCCGCAATTTGAAGAGCAGGCATTTTTTGAGTATCATTTATATACGCTTCAGCGCGCTACGTCAGTGCTCGATCAGCAAACCAAGCAGGTGAGCCTGTTTCCAAACACGATGACAACGACGAAGAAGATCTTTGAATTTGATCCACAACGCAAAGCGAACCGTGTCGGAGTCTCCATCGAGTTTGAGAATCGCGAAGCAAGCGGGCTCGGTATGCCACTTCCGGCGGGGCGAGTTCGGCTTTACCAGCGCGGCCCGGATCAGAGTCAGGAGTTCATCGGCGAAGACAACATTCAGCATACTCCCAAGAATGAGAAAGTGCGAGTGCGAGTCGGTGAAGCATTTGATATTGCCGTAGAGCGAAAGCAAATGGACGTCCGCAGAATTTCTCCACATGTGAGCGAGACGGACTTCGAAGTCAAGCTCCGCAACCATAAGGAGATAGACGTCGAGATCATCGTGATAGACAATTTCTACGGTGATTGGGAAATCACTCGTTCGAGTCTCGAGTACACAAAGATCTCGGCCACCAGAGTTGAGTTCAAAGTTGCCGCCAAGTCCGAGCAAGAAGTCACAGTCACCTACACTGTCCGCAATCGCTGACCCAGAAGCGAGGGCGCACAGCTCTCGGCTGACTGCGCCGGTTTCGGCAGTGCCCTTTGTCGGCCCTGAGCGCAGCAAGGCTCTGGAGGAAATTGGCGTGCTTACCATCGGCGATCTGCTGGAGTTTTTTCCACGGCGTTATCTGGATCGCACAAGAGTGGTTCGCATTCGCGATTTTCAACTCAGCGAGCAAGAGATCACGGCGGTAGGGACGATTACATTTGTGCGGGTCATGCGCAGCCGGCGTGGAAGGCAATGGCTGGTGGCGGGAGTTGACGACGGCAGCGGCACCATGCAATGTATTTGGTTTCAGGGCGTTTCATACTGGCAAAAGCAGCTTCGAGTCGGCGAACAGATTGCCGTTTCTGGAGTGCTTGGCGATAAAGATGGTTGGCAGCTTATTCATCCGGCAGTAGATCGGCTTGGCGAGGACGGCGACCGCGAGTTGTTTAATACGGGCAGGATTATTTCTCTTTATCACGGCACTCTGCAATTGCGGAAAGTCGGTCTGGAAAGCGCGACAATGCGCCGCATCATTCGCGCGGCACTCAACATCGCGTTAGAGGAAATTGAAGAGTTTTTTTCACCGGCTGAATTGGCCGTAATCGGTGCCCACCCGCGAGCAAAGGCGTTTGAGAGAATCCACTTTCCGGAGTCGCAGAACGATTTGTATGCGGCTTGGCAGCGAATCCGATACGAAGAGCTGTTCTTTTATCAATTACTTTTTGCCTATCGGCGCTACTTCAATCGCCAACAGGCCGGCGGAGTTGCCTTTGAGCATGTCGGGCCGTTGACGAAGAAAGTGCTCGATGCCCTGCCCTTCAAATTGACAGATGGACAGCGCGAAGTGCTGACGGAGATTCGCAAGGACCTGCAGAGTCCGGTGCCGATGCAACGATTGCTGCAAGGTGAAGTCGGTTCGGGAAAAACAGTAGTGGCGTTGCTGGCGATGGCGATGGCGGCCGATTCCGGGTATCAATCGGCAATGATGGCGCCTACGGAACTGCTCGCCACTCAACATGCGCGAACGATGTTGGCTCCTGCTGAGGCGGCGGGACTGAAGACTCGCCTGTTGGTGGGCAAACAGAAAGCGGCGGAGCGACGCGAGCTTTTGGCTGCCATTGCCGCCGGTCAGGCGGATATAGTCATTGGCACTCATGCCCTGATCGGGGACAAAGTTGAATTTCCAAGGCTGGGCTTAGTGATCATTGACGAACAGCATCGCTTCGGAGTCGAGCAACGAACGATTCTGCGATCGAAGGGCACTCGACCTCATTTGCTACTGATGACGGCCACACCGATTCCGCGCACACTTCGGCTCTCGCACGTCGGGGATTTGGATATTTCCTCGCTGCGGGATATGCCGGGCGGAGCACGGCGAGTCAAGACCATCGTGCGCACCGGCGCTGAGCGTAACAAGGTTTATCAGTTCTTAGTGGAACAGGCTAAAAGCGGCCAGAAAGCGTTCATTGTTTGCCCACTCATCGAAGAATCCGAGACGGCCGAGACTGAAGCGGCGGTCGAATATCATCAGCGTGTCTCGATGGGCGCGCTCAAGGACATCAAAGTCGGTTTGCTGCACGGGCAGATGAAACAAGCGGAGAAGGCCGCGGCGCTTGAGAAGTTTCGCAATGGCGAAACTCCGGTTATCGTGGCGACTCCGGTGGTAGAAGTGGGAGTGGATATGCCGGATGCCACAATCATGTTGATCGAAAACCCGGAACGGTTCGGTCTTGCCGCCCTGCATCAGTTGCGTGGGCGCATCGGGCGCAAGGGACAGGCTGCTTATTGTGTGCTGATCCCCGGGCCGAAGATTACTCCTGAAGCTGAAGCGAGGCTCAAGGCCATTCAAGAGACAACGGACGGCTTTGTCATTGCGGAAAAAGACCTTGCGTTACGCGGCTCAGGCGAGTTTTTTGGAACCCGCCAGAGCGGAGACATTGAGTTGCGGTACTGCGATCCGGTGCGGGATGAACAGTTGCTTGTAGCGGCTCGTGACAAGGCCTTTGCCATGGTGGAAGCCGATCCGCAACTGGAGCGCAAACCTCTTCTGCGCGAACGATTTCAGCAGAAGCACGCCCATAAACTTGAGTTCCTGAAAGCGGGATAGGACACGAGCGACGTGAGAAAATCAAACATGCCACAAAAAATCATTGCTATAGCAAATCAGAAAGGTGGAGTCGGCAAGACCACAACCGCAGTTCATCTCGCTGCAGGAGTCGCGCTTGAAGGTCGCTCTGCTCTGCTGGTGGATATGGATCCGCAGGGAAATGCGTCTGCCGGTCTGGGTTTCTCGCCCGCTATCGAAGCGCCGGGGATTTATGATCTGCTTATCAACGGTGAACCTCTTCAATCGGTGGTTCGCAAGACCGCGATTGAGAACCTGCATTTGATCTCGGCGGACACGCGGCTGCATGGAGCGGAGATCGAACTGGTTCCGCGAATCGCGCGGGAGAGG
>JAGVEU010000531.1 GCA_020057985.1 Calditrichota bacterium
AGTTCCTATTTCAAGCTGCCTAAAGTCTTGCAGTGGTTCACCGGGAATATCGGCTATCACCATATCCACCATCTCAACGAGACGATTCCCAATTATCGCTTGCCGCAGGTCTATAATAAGACTCCCGAATATCATGACGTCCATGTGGTGACGCTGTGGTCGAGCCTTAAGACGATGTTTCTGAGCGTATGGGACGAGGAGCGGGAGCGGCTGATCAGCTTTCGGGAACTGGCGATGAAGAAAGGATGAAGGATGAAGGATGAATACCCGGACCATCGTGCTTCTTGTTCTGCTGGGTCTCGGCGGCTTGTGGTTGATTTGGATGTTTTCCCGCCATCGGCTGGTGTGGGAGGATCTGCGGTATCAGTATGGCAGACATAGAGCATTAGTGATTGTGATTGCTGCGGTGGGGATTTGGATACTTATTCGATGGCTGGCGACGATGCCATGAAAGCGAAAACACGGCGAGATCCTTCACCACGTTCAGGATTACATGGAAAAAGTAAATAGCCGAGCGGTCAACAACCCGAATGGAGACCGAATTTTATTCTCACGCGCAACACACAGGGCTCTTACCAAACCGTCGCCTTCTGTTTCGCAAGACGCTACGCAATCTTAGTCGCATCGGCCAATTGGCAGTGCGACAAATAGCAGGAATGGATCTTTGGACGTCAACAAGTTGAAGGAATTGTGCATTGGCAACCTCACAGCCAGAGTTCCCATCATTCAGGGCGGAATGGGCGTGGGAGTTTCGCTGTCCGGGCTCTCATCAGCGGTCGCCAATGCGGGTGGAATCGGTGTAATTGCCACGGCCGGAATCGGCATGGCCGAGCCGGACTTTTTCGCGAATTATCTGGAGGCCAATCTGCGCGCGTTGCGGAAAGAAATCCAGAAGGCCCGCGAAGCCACGAAGGGAATCCTCGGCGTCAACATCATGGTCGCACTCTCGAATTTCGCGGACATGGTGCGTGCGGCCATCGAAGAAAAGATTGACATCATTTTTTCCGGAGCCGGACTTCCCCTCAATTTGCCGCAGTTCCGCAAGCCGGACACGCAAACCAAACTGGTTCCGATTGTCTCGTCGGGTCGAGCGGCGACGATTATCTGCAAACGATGGATCGAGAAGTTCAATTATTCCCCCGACGCAATCGTTGTGGAAGGGCCGCGCGCGGGAGGGCATCTCGGCTTCAAGATCGAGCAGATCGCCGATCCGGCCTTTGCACTGGAAAAACTGATTCCCGAAGTGATCGAAGCCCTGCAGCCGTTTGCGGAGAAAAACGATAAACCCATTCCAGTGATTGCTGCCGGAGGAATCTATACCGGCGCGGATATGCACAAGTTCACGGAAATGGGTGCCGCCGGAGTGCAGATGGCCACAAGGTTCGTGACCACGAAGGAGTGCGATGCGTCTCATGAGTTTAAGCAAGCCTACCTTGACTCTAAAGAAGAAGACATTGTGATTATCAAGAGCCCTGTGGGAATGCCGGGGCGAGTGATTCGCAATAACTTCATTGATGCCATGAATCGCGGCGACAAGGAGCCATACAAGTGTCCCTATCACTGCATCATCACGTGCGATTACAAGAACAGCCCGTATTGCATCGCACATGCTTTGATTAACGCGCAAAAGGGAAACCTCAAGCACGGCTTTCCCTTTGCCGGAGCCAACGCCTATCGCACGACGGAAATCGTTTCCGTCAAGCAACTGATGGAGTCTTTAGTTGAGGAGTACAATCAGGCGGCGGGGTGAAGAAAAGGATGAAGGCGGAAGGATGAAGGATGAAACCGGAAACCGTCTGTAAGAACGTAATTACATTAATGGAAATATAGTCATGACAGAAGCGACACTCGAATCGGAAGCCACGAAAGCCACGTCCTATGGCGCGGCGCAAATTACCGTTCTTAAAGGCCTCGAAGCTGTGCGCAAGCGGCCCGCGATGTATATCGGCGACGTGGGCGCGCGCGGCTTGCATCACCTTGTCTACGAAGTGATTGACAATGCGATTGACGAGGCCATGGCGGGATACTGCAACGAGATTCAGATGACCGTCAATGAAGACGGATCGGTCGCAGTGACGGATAACGGGCGCGGGATTCCCAGCGACATGCACCCGACGGAAAAACGTTCGGCGCTGGAAGTGGTCATGACCATGCTGCACGCGGGCGGAAAATTTTCTCACGACTCCTACAAAGTCTCCGGCGGTCTGCACGGCGTGGGCGTATCCGTGGTGAACGCGCTCTCCGAATGGCTGGAGGTGGAAGTGCGGCGCGACGGCAAGAAATTCTATCAGAAATACTTGCGGGGTGTGCCCACCGCCAAGGTGGAGGAGATTGGCAGCGCTCGCGGCACGGGAACGAAGGTCACGTTCTTTCCCGATCCGGAGATTTTCAAGATCACGATGTTCAGCTTTGATACGCTGCTCGAACGACTGCGGGAGCTGGCTTATCTGAATCGCGGCCTGCGAATCAAAGCGGAAGACAAGCGCGACGGCCAGAAGGTGGATTATAAATTCGATGGCGGGCTGGCCGAGTTTGTGGAATACCTCGACGAGAACCGCACCGGGCTGCATAAGAAGGTGATCTACTTCAGCAAGGAAATGGACGGCGTGCCGGTGGAAGTGGCGATGCAATACAACGACGGCTATACCGAGAACATCGTCACCTATGTGAACAACATCAACACCATTGAAGGCGGCTCGCATCTGTCCGGCTTCAAGGCTGCGCTCACCCGCACCCTGAACAACTATGCGATCAAGAACAAGCTGTTTAAGAATGACAAGTTCACGCTGTCGGGCGATGACGTGCGCGAAGGACTTACCGCCGTGCTCAGTTGCCGTGTGGCCGAGCCGCAATTTGAAGGACAGACCAAGACCAAACTCGGCAACAGCGAAATCAAGGGAATTGTCGAACAAATTGTCAATGACAAACTCGGCGAATTCCTTGAAGAGAATCCACACGTCGGCAAGGCGATTCTCGAGAAGTCAATCAACGCGGCCAGAGCTCGAGAAGCTGCGCGAAAAGCAAGGGACCTTACGCGTAGAAATACCGCACTGGAGTCAGGTTCGCTGCCGGGAAAGCTCGCGGACTGCACCACGAAAGACATTTGGCAATCGGAGCTTTACATCGTCGAGGGCGATTCGGCAGGCGGCTCGGCCAAGCAGGGGCGCAACCGCGAGTTTCAAGCCATCCTCCCGCTGAAGGGAAAAATTCTGAATGTGGAAAAGGCGCGGCTGGACAAGATTCTCGACAACGACGAATTGCGCACGTTGATCTCGGCCATCGGAATGCCCATCGGCTCGGAAGATGAAGTGGACATGGATCGCGTACGCTA
>JAGVEU010000307.1 GCA_020057985.1 Calditrichota bacterium
TACACTGGTTATCTACCAAAATAACCCAGAATCCGTGAAATCAATCTGCGCCATGTCGGCCTATTTATGAGAAACACTATAGAGAGATCAAGGAATACATCAGTAAGCGCGCGTTTACATTTCATATCGTTAGTTTGTGTTTGAGTAGCAAATGTACGTAATATTGTACAAATGACACCAATATCCTATCAGTGAGGGAGTGCTTGTGGTGCCTTGACATTTTGGTTAGGATGTGTTTTATTGCTCTGGCGGAACACAACCAATGAGTGCTTTGGGTTGTGTTTCCAAGATCGGTCACAGCAAGCCGACGTTCATCTGATGCATTCCCAACACGAAACCAAGCAAAGAGTCTCCTCACTTGAAATGTAGCCTCAATCGCATAACCATCATGCCGTGCCTACCATATTTCTGTGGTATGGCATGAAGCTGTTCGCTGACCCCAATCGCAAATGTTCGGTCGTTCAAGGGCCGTGCCTGTGCCTCATTGATGAAGGTCAGGAGCACTGCCTGAGACTGCATTCGCGTCGGTTGCTTCCGCAACTGGATCGTATCATGCAGATTTGGGAGACGAACTATCGCACCTACTTTGCAAACAACGGGTACTTTGATCCGGACAAGGTGCGCTTGGAGTACCGGGAGCAGATCAGAGCCGTGCTGACGGATATGGCGAACGGTAACCTTGAGCAGCTCTTGAAGGATCTGCACAATGCCGGTGAACGATTCCGTGAACTTGGTGTACCCTTTGATGAAGTCGTAAGTTCAGCTCCGCTCTTCGTGGAAAGCTGTCTTGCGGTTTTGCGTAATGAAGGATACGACGACTCAACACTGCTCACCGCCTATATTGCTCTGGTTCGGCTGAGCCATGTGCGAATTGTCGAGCTGTCGAAATCGTATTATCAGGCTGACAAGGCTTGGACGGGCGAGCAACTTGCACGGGTCGAAGAAGAACTGGCATCCTTGCGTTCTTCGATTGGAGTTCGCGATCAATTGTGCGGCTTGGTCGGTGGTTCCACTGCGATGCAGAAGGTCTTCACGCGAATCGAAATCTGCGCCAAGACTCGCGAAACAGTTCTGCTGACTGGCGAGAGTGGAACGGGAAAGGAACTTGCGGCGCGGGCCATTCACCTATGCAGCGGAGATCCGCCGGAAAGGTGGGTGGTTGTGAATTGCGCGACGATTCAACCGCACATGATGGTGGCCATGCTCTCAGGTCACCGCAAGGGAGCGTTCACCGGAGCGCTGGAGAGCCGCATGGGTCTGGTTCGCAGCGCGGAAGGAGGAACGCTTTTTCTCGATGAAATTACCGAAATGACTCCCGATGCGCAGGCGGCATTGCTGAGGATCATTCAAGAGCGCTGTGTTCTTCCACTGGGAGAAACCCGCGAGATTCCGGTAACTGTCCGGCTCATTGCCAGCACCAATCAGCCGCTCGAGAAGTCCGTTCGCGAAGGCAAACTTCGTCGCGATCTATACTACCGCCTTCAAAGGCTGATCATCGAAATCCCGAGCCTGCGTGAACACTTAGAAGACCTACCCCAATTAGTAAGTCATTTTGCCGAGCAGTGGCGACGATCCAACCAAGCGACGGTTCGGCCCAGATTCTCACTTGAAGCTCTGGCCAAACTGACTCAGAATTCGTGGCTCGGTAATGTCCGTGAGTTGGAGAACACCGTGTTTTCAGTGTGCTCCTTTGCAGCAGGGCCGATCATTGAGGCAGCGGATGTTGAGGCACGGCTGAAGTCGGTATCCTCGCCAGCTCATACGGACAATTATGCTCCAGTCGCTCTGCGCGAAGCCGAACGCGCCACCATTGTGCGGGCGATGGCGCTTGCAAACGGAAACAAATCCCAAGCGGCAAGGCTGCTCGGAATGTCAAGAAAACAACTCTATGTAAAAATCCATCTCTACCAACTTGATGAGCCTTGAGAGCTTTTTATAGTATCGCTCGAAAGTAGGTTGCGATGTTGCTCACCAAGCCGAGCTACTAGCCAGCACCGTCCTCGGTGCTGGTCTGCATCGCGATCCGAATCCGTGATAGCAACTAACTTTCGAGGAGGATTATAGGTATGCGAAACCCGCTCTGCCCCCCTTCCGTCCCCCCACAAAGTAGAGGGAGATCCGGAAACCTTCCCCCACTTCGTGGGGGAATAAGAAGGGGGTTGCTTCGGTATAACGCTCCTGCCCCACTTGACAAACCCTCTTTCCCTCCGTATATTGATGTTTTAGCCTAATGCTCGAAGGACGATTCAGATGAAGAAATTATTCACATTGTCATTCATGGCCGCCCTGCTGGCGCTAACCCTTACCGCAGCTGCCGCGCCGCTCGTTCCGCTTTCCCCCCTTGCAAGTGGGGACAAAAGGGAGGTCGAAATCATCCGCGACCCCGCAACCAACCGCCCCACGTTCCTGCTCGTCAAAGGTGTAAACAGGCATCACGGCCATTCGGCGGTTTCGGCGGAGCGAGCTGAAGCGATTGCCACGGACTACTTGTCTGCTGAAGGCTCTGCCTTCGGCATTAGCAGCGTTGAGAGTGAATTAAAGCTGGAGCGGGTGGAAACGGATCAACTTGGCCTTACGCATGTGCGCTATCATCAGATCTATCAGGGTTTGCCTGTGGTGACTGGCGAGATCTATGTGCACCTGAATCAGACGGGCGAGGTCTATCTGGTGAGTGGGAAGTTTGCGCCGGACATTTCCTTGAGTCCGATACGGCCCTATCTCTGCCGGATGCGGAGGCTCTGGCCCGTGCCGAATGCCCCTCCAATGCAGTCTACCTGAACTCTCCTGCCGTAGTCCGATCAAGCCTCGTGGTGCTGCCGCTGGGCATCATCGAAAACCGAAGCGATGACGATGTTCATCTGGCCTGGGAAGTGATCCTGGACTTGAGCGACGGCGAGAAAACGCTCGCTGCCTACACGGCCTATGTGGATGCGCACGCTGGTCGCGTCCTGAAAATATTGGATAACATCCAGCGACTGTACCGACAAGTATATGATTGCAACACTTATCCAGCGACTTGCGCCATGGACCTCTATCGTGCGCAATACAACTATTGGTTTGGACGTAGCGAGCCAAATCCGATGCGCGGACCGCATCCGATTCCGGGAATCTTCTATGGGAGCAACGATGTGGATATTCTGTTTACCTTATTGGGAGAATCCCACCAATACTGGGTCGCAATATTCAATCGCAACGGAGCGAATGGTCAGGGAGGTCTGGGTACCGGTCGTCCCGGTGAAGTTCCCGTGGACAAGACACGCGGACTTGTTCACATTGATGATCAGTGTCCTGGTTGTATGGGATTCTCGCACACCGGAAAAGTTCAATTTGGTATTGGATGGATGGCGCCTGATGTAGTAGGGCATGAGTATGCACATGGTGTCACCTATTGGAATTTTCGTGATGTAAATAACTACCCCATCGGTTCCATCTACGCTGGCCAAACCGGGTCACTCAATGAGAATTACAGTTCTCTCTGTGGAGAGGCATTGGAGGAGGTAATAGTCGGCTCCTGTGACTGGCACGCCAACACAGGCACGACGCATCTTACGCTCAACATGGCTGACCCGCCATCATACATAGACAGATATACTGGCTTCTCGTACCCGGATCGCACCTTCTACTCAACCTACTACTGTGGTGATGGGGACAATGGGGGTAATCACATTAATTCGGGTGTTCCCTGTAAGGGTGCGTATCTCATGTCAATGGGTGGCGAATTCAATGGCTGTAATATTCAACCCATCGGCTTTGATGCGGTACAAAGAGTATTCTATCGCGCGTGGACGACTTACTTAACGCGCACGGTTACATTCAACGAGGCGGTGACGGGCTTGCAGCAGGCGTGCATGGATTTGTATCCTGATTCACGGGCTTCGGTGACTGCGGCTCTGCAAGCGGTGGAAATGGATCAAGCGGGTCGTTGTGATACTGCTGCTGTAGAACAGGCACCGGCTTGTGCAGTGCATAGTGCAGGAATTGTGAGTTGTGATTCGGTGGGTTATGTGGGCGGAGACATTCTGGTGAATGGAATCGGCGGCTATGCGGGGAGAGTGGCAACACTTTACTTACGTCCGCATCAAGACAGCACAGCCATTTGGAGTGCAATTACGGATACGATTCACACCACGGCGATTATCGAGAGCAACGGCACGTTTTCCGCAGTGCTGCTGCCCGCCGATACCGGACGGTTTGACATTGTGGCGGATGAGAACAGCGACGGGTTTTATCAGCCGTGGGCGGATACGGTGCTCACGGTGCATGTCCTGAATGGCACAGTGCAGAATCTGGTGGCGCAGTTTGTTCAGCCGGCGAGTATTCGGCTCACGTGGCGCAGCTTTTCAGGTGCGGCCTCGTATGCGGTGGAAGCGGATAGCACGGCGGAATTTCTTGCTCCTGCTGTACTGGCAACCGTGGCGGATACGTCATATACGGATAGCGTGAGCGTGGCATTGCATGGGAGGGTATTTTATCGGGTGAGAGCGGTGAGCGAATAAGAAATTGCCCCCTTCTAATTCCCCCACGAAGTGGGGGAAGGTTCCGGAGTCTCCCTCCACTTTGTCACTACTGTCTAAATGTAGTGGGTTGATTATAGAGGGTTTAGGTTTGGAATTGGTAGGTGCCATGCAGGACATCTTTCAGCGTCACGCGATCAAACA
>JAGVEU010000122.1 GCA_020057985.1 Calditrichota bacterium
AGTCACTATCAGAAAGTGATTGCGCAAGACGTCTGGCCGGGGATTGATGTGGAGTACCGGGCACAGACGGAAGGAGTGGAGACACTTTATCATGTGAAACCGGGTGCCGATGTGAACCAGATCGTGATCGAGTACGAAGGTTTGGATGCTCCACTGCGAACAGATAGCCAAGGCAATCTCGTTCTGAAGACTTCACTCGGCGAGGTCAAAGAGAAAGCTCCGTTTGCGTATCAGAACGATGGCCACAAGCAGACACAAGTTCCAGTTCGATTCAAGCTCCTTGGCAACAACAAGTACACTTTAGCCTGTGAATTCTATGATGCCGGAAAAGAACTGCTGATTGATCCGCTGATTTACAGCACCTACTTTGGTTCAGCTGATGGCATTCGCGACATGACACGAGATCAGAATCGCAATCTCATTGTCACTGGGAGTCAAAGTATAGGTGCGTTCCCGACGACACCTGGAGCTTATCAGGAGACACCTGCGGGGCAGGGTGATGCGTATGTAAGCAAACTGACGCCAGATGCAAGGCAACTGATTTTTTCCACATTCGTTGGCGGGAACAACAGGGATGCATCTAGGTGTGAGGTTGTTGATGTTCAAGGAACTATCTATTTCGGTGGTTACACACTTAGCGCAGACTGGCCTTTGACAACGGATGCCTTTGACTCCTTGTTTGCAGGCACCACAGAAGGCATTTTTTGCAGGCTTTCTTCTACCGGGTCGAGCCTGGAGTATTCTTCGTATATTGGGGGTGCCGGTAATGACTATGTATATGATTTGGCGCGGGATAATCAAACTGGTGAAATCTACTTCTGTGGGGAGGCAAGGCAACCGAATACAGATTTCCCCATCACAGCCGATGCTATGTTCAGCCAATCATTTGGTCATACTTCTTTTGTGTCTATTTTCAATCCTTCGACATTCGTTCTCGCATACTCCACCTTTTTCCCCAGTTCTGTGAGCCCGGGTGGCCCGACAGCCGACAGAGTTGTTCCTATTGGTGATCGTCAGGTGTGGCTCTCTGGGTGGGTATATACAGGCGGGTTGCTGATCACGGCGGATGCATTTCAACCGACTTATGGAGGTGGATACACAGATGGATTCTGTGCGCACTTAGATTTTCAGAGTAATCAGATCGTGTACTGTTCCTATCTTGGAGGACATGATCGCGAGGATGTGTGCAGGGCACAACCCCTATCTGGCAGTCGAGTGCTTCTTTGTGGCACAACAGCGTCACCCGATTTTCCTGTTACCACGAACGCCTTCGATACAACCCTTGATGGAGAGAGTAATGAAGGCTTCGTCTCGATTCTTGAGATTCCGGGAACACTGGTCAGTTCGACATACCTCGGTGGGTATGATGCAGACGCCGTTTATGGTGTTGCGCAAAGACCAGACGGCAAGATCTTTGCCTACGGGCGCACTGTTAGTGCCAATTTCCCTGTCACACCAGATGGTATGGACACTACACTAAACAGCAGCTCGGAGCATGAATTCGATGGTTTCGTCAGCAGATTATCAGCAGATTTGTCCAGTCTTGAGTATGGCACTTTTGTCGGCGGAACGAATTTGGACGAGATTTATTGTGGCTTTCTTGACGGTGAAGATACGCTATGGGTAGGCGGCCATACTCAATCGTCGGACTTCCCTGTTACCCCCGATGCTTTTCAGCAGAGCTTTCCGGGTATTAATGCCAACTTCATAGCAGTCATTTCCATTGGTTCTGGTTCTGGTATTTCTGCCCGTCCCACTCACATTCCTTTGAACATGTCTCTGACCAGCTTTCCCAACCCATTCAACATGACGACAACGATTTCGTTTGTTTTGCCCGCACAGCAGAATGCACAATTGCGAGTCTTTGATGTGTTGGGTCGAGAAGTCAGCAGGGAATCGCTTGGCTGGCTTTGTGCCGGTTCGCATCAGTCTGTGTTTGATGGAGCAGAGTTGGCGTCTGGGTTGTACTTCGTGCGATTGGAGAGCGGTCAGCAGATGAAAACGGTGAAGATGATGCTGATGAAATGAAATTACGAATTATGAAATGGAAAACTGATTCATTCAGAACAAGCACTGGCTTAGGTGCTATTTCTGAAAACAAGAAATATCACTTCCGAATATATTAGTCGTTCATAATTGTTCTCAATACGTTAGACAAATCACAAGCAAAGGAGCTTGCCATGAAGAATCGTCAGTTAGTCTTATCAGTGCTGCTGCTGGTCATCAGTAACGTCTCGCTTGCCGGGTGGGAGGATGTGCGTCCAATTCTTCAATCATTCCAGCCACTGCAGGTACAGGAAGATCCGATTGCCCTGAATGGAAGCACTATAAATATCTACTATGTTGATTTGCAAGGTGATTCTGTGCTAAAATGGACGGCAAAGGAGCTACAATCCAGACTGGGAGAACTTGAGGGCGTGGTTCAGCCAAGCGTGGGTTTGCTACATCGCTGGAACGAGCATCCCAGTAGCAGCCCGGACAATGTGGTTATCTACTTGGGGTTGTGGCAAGACTTAAGTGGAGTTTTTCGGGCGGGTGACTATGCCCAGTTTCACACTCCGCCTCAAGAAGAGGAGTATTATATCTGGGTTCAAAAACACCACGAATATGAACAAAGCATCTTCGTAACTGCGATGACAATTCGAGGCATGAATTACGCGGTAACGAGCCTGTGGAAGGCCGTTGATCAACAGACTGTGACCACGTCTATCGAACGGGCTGTGATTGTGGATTTTCCGTTCTTTCCCAAGCGACAGGCTGCGGTATTCATTCACTTTGGAGGTGTCTTATGGCCGCATCCAAAAGACCCAACGGATCAAAGGGGGCTTGCTCGTGATCTGATCACACTTGGGGAAAATTGTCTGCTGTCCAACTTCTGTGGTGGCTTGACATTGTAAAGAGAATTTATCATCTTATTCAAGATTCTATAAGGAGCATAAATATGAAAACGATCACTTTATTCCTATTGCTAAGCGTTGTCATTGCTTGCTTTGCGCAAGAGCAGCAGATGCCGCCGAGTGTGTTCTTCGTGGCCAACGAAGGGCAGTGGGAGGAGCCGTTTGCCTTCAAATACAGCAACGGAGGAGCGATATGGTTCTTGACCTCTGCGGGCATGACCATGGACTTCAGGCAAAACGACAAGCCGATTGGAGTGCAAGCGGGAGGGTTGCTAGGATCCTTCCTTCGTCAGGACATGCTTAACTCTGCCCTACGAGACGACGACAGTGTGGAGCCAGTCAATGTCCGTGGCCATGTGTTGAAGATGAACTTCGTCGGAGCGAACTCGAACCCGCAGTTGAAGGGTGAAGACAAGCTCACAAGCTATAGCAACTACTTCATCGGGCGAGAT
>JAGVEU010000050.1 GCA_020057985.1 Calditrichota bacterium
ACCATCGTTCAGATCAGTTTACCCGTTACATCGCGGACTTATCATGGTTGATATACTCGATAAACCCATTGTTCTGTTTGTGGATGACGAACCATATTTCTCAAAGCAGTTGACGCAAGAGCTTTCCAGAGAAGGCTACAGCGTTATCGCCGTGGAAAACGCGCGCGATTTTCGTCGCGAGCTTGTCAAACTCAGACCGGATGTTGTTCTACTCGACATGCGGTTGCCTGAGAGCCCGGGCGCTCCACTTGAAGATGATCTCGGACTCAGGCTCTTGCAAGAGGTTACTGAATCATCTCCCGAGTTGCCCGTCATCATGCTGACAGCTTTTGCGCAGGTATCCCGAGCGGTACTCGCCATGCAACGCGGTGCGACGGACTTCTGCGAGAAACCTTTGGATATGACAGTTTTCAAATATAAGCTCAGCGAGGCGGCACAGCGATCAAAACTGCTTCGCGAGAACAAACGATTGCGCGAGCAAGTCCGTCAGAACATGGGATTAATCGGTGAGTCTCCTGCCATGAGAAAAGTCTGGCAACTCATCCAAAATGCCGCTCCGACCAAAGCGCGAATACTGCTAACCGGTGAAACGGGAACCGGCAAGAGCCTTGTCGCCAAGATTATTCACCGACTCTCTGACCGCAATCAAGAGCCATTAGTCAAACTCAACTGCACAGCGATCTCTCCCTCTCTGATCGAATCCGAGCTATTCGGCCATATGCGAGGATCGTTTACCGGCGCAACGGGTGATCGTAAGGGTGTATTCGAGCGCGCACATAAAGGGACACTCTTCCTCGACGAAATCGGAGACATGGATCTTGGGCTACAAGCCAAGCTACTCAATGCGATTCAAGACGGTGAAATTACTCGTCTTGGTGGAGCACAGACAATCCCTGTGGACGTCAGATTGATTTCGGCCACGAATAAGTCCATTGATCAACTGGTGAGGGAGAAGAAATTCCGCGAGGATCTTTACTATCGGATTCGCGGTGTTCATATCCACATCCCACCCCTTCGCGATCGCCCCGAAGATATTTACACGATCGCTGTTTGTCTGGTGGACACGATCGCTGAAAGAATCGGTGTCGAAGCACGGACGCTTTCCGAAGCAGCGCTAAGTGTGCTGATAAGCTATCCTTGTCCCGGCAATGTGCGCGACATCGAGAACATCCTTGAATCCGTGCTCACCATTCCGAACGAGGGCGAAATCACAGCCGATGAAATCCGCACTACGTTGCCTGATAAACGAAAACCTAAAAACGATTCGCCGGGTACATTGCAGGAACGCATCGAAGGCATCACGCGTCACGAAATTCTTAATGCTCTCACTGCGACTCACTGGAATGTCTCAGAAGCAGCTCGCCGTCTGGGAGTATCCCGTGTCACTCTTCACCGCCATATCCACCAGCAAAAAATCACCCGTGGCGATACCTAACCTGTATCACTCCTGATACACCTGTAACGCTACACCTGTAACATCTCTGAAGCCATCCCGCAAGGGATGGCTTTCTTATTTGCATAAAGCAAGAACTCTGAACTTCTGCATTGTCAGGATTTTAGCTACAATAAAAGATCATCTCCGTAGCTGGCACTTGCTTTGCTAATTAAGATACCACAGTGCATAACATTTCTCAGCTCTTGTTACAATCAAGCAGCCTTCCAAAAAGGAGAAACACGATGAAAGAAAAACGGTCTATTCAATTCCGGAAAACAATCCAACCTATTCTACTGGCATTGCTACTCGTTGCTGTCTTAGACGCGTATGCGAATCAGGGGAAAGCACCCACGAGTTCGGACAACCCAGCATTGAATCAGCTCTATCAACGTTGCAGAGTTGACGAGGTGCTAACGAATGAAACTGGTATCCCGACATTCATCCGGGGCGATCTGACACCTGTGAGTCGTGCGGGATCGTCTATTGATCTTTCGTTGAGGTTTTTTGAAGAGAATAGAGATCTTTACCGCATGTCAAATCCCCCGGCAGAGCTGACCTTGAAGGACGTCAAGGAAGACGAACTTGGCATGACACATGTTACTTTCTCTCAAACCTATAGCAATATCCCCGTGTTCCTGGGCGAACTGAAAGTTCACATGGACCGCGAGAAACGAATAACTGCGATAAACGGACACTATCTGGATGGTATCAATGTCGGGACGAAACCAGCCATTACATTAGCACAAGCGCAGGAGAAGATTGTCCAAGATCTTGGCTCTACGGTGGAAGCTTGCAACTTTCAACAGGGGGTTCTTGTTGTCTTTCGGCGTGATAGTAGCGATTATCTCGCATGGCTAACCCAGGTTAGGACTTCCGACAACAAAGGAACATGGAAATACCTTGTTGACGCCCTATTTGGCGAGGTACTCCATCGCTACAGTCTTATATACGAATAAGCTAATCACCGCTCATGTTTCGATTCATTCCAACTTCACAATCAAGGCTCAAGAGAGATTCCATGATACGTCTATTCCTCCTTTTCATATCTATTTCTGTTCTTTCAGCCATGTCTTACGCCGACCAGGTTACGCTGGAACCTTCCGGGGACACTTATGTAGAAAGTGATACCCCAACTTCCAACTACTGTTCAGCCAACAACCTCTGGGCAGGTTACTGGGGCACTACTTTTTATTGCTTTCTCCAGTTTGACCTGAGCAGCATCCCGTCGGGTTCAGTGATATCTTCGGCAACACTTACTCTCAGGGACAACAGCACACTAGTACCTACTTGCAAAGATCAGCATATTTATGAAGGCGTTTAGGATGTACTTCGGAGGCCGTCCAGACAAACGGAGTGGTGGTTTGATTGAAGAT
>JAGVEU010000184.1 GCA_020057985.1 Calditrichota bacterium
GTCCTGAGGTAATTGCTCAGGTTCAGTCAGGCGATACACGTTGTATGTCATTGCTGCGGGTAACAATGACCAGCGAAGCGTGAGGTCGCTTCCGTTTACTGCGATAGTCAGAGCGGAGATATTGCACAATCCATTGGGAGCAGCAGGAGTCGGAGATGAATCAAGAACCCACGGCAGGCCGCCGTCACAGGAAAGCGCTTGCGAGATGTCCGGCGATTGTGCCCCGAAGCTGATGCTGTCGAGCACTTGACCGCCATAGGAGATGTCATCTGCGATTCCAATCCGTTCTCCTGATGCGGAGAGCTTGAAGCTGGCATGCAAACCGGGGTCGCCGCCGTCCTCATCGCACCAGATAAGAATAAATTGGCCGGGAGCGATGCTAGTATCAGGGAACACCCACTTCCGGAGATTGTTGAAATTATCCGTCAATCCAAAGTTTTCGAGCTTCACAGTGTCAGAGCCCGCATTGAGAAGCTCAACCCAGTCCTCCCACGAGCCCTCTTCATCCTGAATCGTGCTGTTATTTTGAGCCATAAACTCATTGATCACAATGTTCGGCTGCGGACGATTTACCACATAGTTCAGCACATCATTCGGCGCATCGGCCGGATAGCGAGTGAGAGCGCCCTCATTGTCTTCGACTTCGATATAGAAAAACACCGTTGTCAAGCTCGGCTGACCGAGGATGAATGCACCATAACGACCGTCACCGGCAGCGCTGTCACCGTGCAGGCCGTCATCAGACATTGGAATATTTTGAAATCCAGAGCCGGCATCATAAGCGAGAACTCCGTTCGAAATACTGCCTCCGCTGTCGGTGAGACGCGCACTGATAGTTACCGTTGCCCCTTGAATCGGCTGTAACGGAAGTCGGCTCACGAGCGTGATGGTCGGAGGTGTGTTGTTGCTATTAGCCGCGGCTGGCGTGGGAGCCACTTGAATCCAGGGATAGTAGGTGAGGGGAGTGCGGGCGTAGGACACGTCTGTTACTTGATTTCTGAACGTCACGTGATCAAGCATGCGCGAGCCGTCAACATTGAAGAGATAAACGTCCTCAGCATCTGCATCAAGCGTAAATGATGTGTGCAACGAGCCTTCGGCAGGCTCGCCATCACACCAGACGAGCAGGTAGCCACCCGCCGGAATTACTACACTGGGAAACTCAAATCGGGATCGCAGGATAAAATCGTCCGTCAGAGAATATCCCGCCAGATTGATCGCCGATGCACTCATGTTATAAATCTCCACCCAGTCGTCATAGTCGCCGGTTTCATCTGCATTGGTGTTCGTGTTGAGCGCAAGCACTTCATTGATCAGCAGCGTGCGAGCGCCAAGCTGCGCATTGACTTGGTTGTTCACGGCAGTGGTGCGCGCCGACACAAAGGAACGGAGTCCGATAGTTGCTGTTCCGGGAGGATTTGTCGGAATATCACTGTTGATGTTGGTCTCAAATTGAGTGTTGGAGTAGGGCTTGCACGTGTCGGCATAGACCGACGGGCGAATCAGAGTATAGAGCGCATCAATCTTCACATTCATCGCCGTCGGTGACCACGAAGACCGAAGGTAATTCCACAGATGATGCAGTACCATGTCCTTGTAGATCTGAGTCTGCCAGAGTCTCTGGAAAAGCGGCCTTGTCGGTGGATTATTCAGGTAGAAGACATCGAGGTTCTTGATGGTATTGGCGGACATTCCGAAATTGAAGTTCCCGAAGGCCTCATTCAAGTCCCACGGAATCATCTGAAAGCGATTGTCCTGACGATTGTAAACGTAGTAATTGTGCCCTGTCCCCTGATAGGCGTCGAGGTTCACGAACAACGTATTGATCGAAATGAAGTGCATCAGTTCGGGAATGTCGAGCAGTGGCTCGAGTGAGTCAGGTACGTTGCCGACGGGTGTGTTGTTCAGCCGATCAATCATGTGCATCAAGTCCGACCAGTCGTTCTCTTCCTCATTCGTGTGCTTCTCATAGCGACTCCGATATTGATTCGTGTCCGAACCAAACCATTGCATCGTGCCGTTTGGATCGCCCTTGTAAAGGTTTCCACCTGACTCTCCAAGCCGGTCATCGAGGAATGTCTCATCCACCTGCTCCACAGTGACATACAGACCGCGATACTCGTCATTCACATACACATTCGCATACGCAGCTCGACCCGCAAGTTCCTCGTCAGTATTCAAGTATTGATACATGAGCACCTCGCGCATGAGTGTCGGGTCCTTAAAGGAATTATTCAAGTTCAACATCTTGATCGCATCCCACGTCTGACCGGAAACAAATTCGTTATAGTCTATCTTGAACGATTTCTTCGTACCTGACGCGAGGCCGTAAGATGAGTTGCCTTTATAGCGGATTCCCACATCGAAGAGTGTGTCGCCGAGCGCGATAAACGTGCAGGGGACCTCGCGCTCCGTTGGGTAGTTTGCGGTAAGAGTATCTTTCCATGCAGGATAGGGGAAATAAATTCGAATAGTCAGAATCGAATCGAGTTGAAAAACTTGCTGGCCCGTCTGAGCGATGGCGGAGGACATGAGGAATAAGGCAAGACAACCCAAAATCATTGTTCGTCGCATGATGGCTCCATTGAAGTGTAAGACGCGGGGGATAGTTGTTAGACGGCGGAGGAGCGAGAAGGTTTAATGCTCAGGGCCAAGATGCCGGACGACTCGAATTGTGCAGACCCTCCTGAACTGATTCGGTACTATTTACCGAAAGCAAGGCTGCATTGAGCAGGCGAGCAGCCGCGAAGTGAGCGAGCAACCTTAACGCCAATTCTCGGTGTCTATTCCGATCACAGTGCCCGAATCTCGCAGAAGACACTGGATTCGTCTGCTTCATTGATTTGGATTTCTGCGCTAATGCCGGAGGTCAGCGCGCGAAATCGCTCCGGGCTAACGGTAGTTGCGGTGAAGCCGTCCTTGCAGACAATGGTTCCGTCTCCGGTTTTCTCCTCATCAATTTCTCCGAGCAGACCTGCTATGGCTTGGGCGCGAAACCAGTTCAGTCGTTCGTCCCAGAATGTCTCCGCATAGCTGGAAAAGAGAATGCAGCCACCGCGACGGGTCACACGAATGCTTGCTTCAATCAGCGTGTGTTGATCCACATGGAAGGCGGAGATACCGTTCTGAATACAGATCACCACATCGAAGGCTTGATCCGCAAAGGCAAGCTGAACAGCATCCATTTGCAGCAGGTGGATATTCGTAGATCGGGAGAGAAGCTCGCAGCCGAATTGCAGGCTCACAAGCGAGGTATCAATTCCCACTACCCGATGCGCTTTTGAGGCCAAGGATGTGAGGACTCTTCCGTAGCCGCAGCCCAGTTCGAGAACATTATGGTTGGGGTGGATGTAGGTCAGGACATGTTCAACTTCAGCATTGAGGTATCGTTGAACACGCGGGGAGGCAATTTCGTAGACACGCCGAAGGCGTTCGGCGGATAGTCTGTTGGAGTAATAACGTGTACTCAAGAACGTTATCCCAGCGAGAGATGCGCTACTTTCCCTGCTTTTCTTCGTCAGCTTTTTTCTTTGGTCTCGTTCTGCTGGACGCCTGGGCGATGGCGCGCTGATTCTCAACGATCTCGAGAAGTTGGAGCGCCCTCGGTAAGACCTCAGTGCGCATCATGACTTCAAGAC
>JAGVEU010000082.1 GCA_020057985.1 Calditrichota bacterium
ATTTCTTGAGGGCAAGGTGTTGCCGGGTGTGGCGGCGCTGAATGATGATTAACCCCCCTTTGTCCCCCCACTGAAATAGGGGGAGATAGGATTTCGGAATAAAGAAGAGCAGAGGAAAGGAGATTTCATCCTTCATCCTTCATCCTTCATCCTTTCCACATGCTTCTTGCTGCCAACTGGAAACTGAATAAGACGGGTCGGGAGGCTGTGCATTTTCTGAACAATTATGCACAAGCGCTTCCGCCATCCGATGTGCCTACGGTTTTGCTGGCTCCGTTTACTGCGTTGCCTGCTCTATGCGATGCCTTTGAGGGAACGAAACTCCCGCGTGCGCAGTTATCCTATGGCGCACAGAACTTCTATTTTGAAGAAAGCGGCGCGTTTACGGGCGAAGTGTCTGCGGATATGCTGCTTGAACATGGCTGCACGCACGTCATTGTCGGCCACAGCGAGCGGCGGGCGATTTTTGGCGAATCAGACGAGCTACTCGGCAAGAAAGTTGTACGAGCTGTGGAGAAAGGCCTGGTTCCAATCTTCTGCATCGGCGAGACTCTGACGGAACGCGAGGCTGGACAACTGGAATCCGTGCTCACGCGACAACTGGATCGCGGACTGTCCAGATTGACCAACGAGCAGTTCCTGAAGATCGTCATTGCCTACGAGCCGGTCTGGGCGATTGGAACGGGCGTGGTGGCAACCCCCGAACAGGCGGAAGCCGCGCATCAATTCGTTCGCACAAGATTGAAAGCGATGATCGGCGAGTCTGCAAACAAGCTTTCGATTCTCTATGGCGGCAGCGTGACTCCGGCCAATGCCTACTCGCTGATGTCGCAACCGAACATTGACGGCGCGCTGGTCGGCGGCGCGAGTCTCAAAGTGGATAGCCTGATGGCGCTGCATACGGAATGTGTGCGGGCTGCGAAAGAAAAACAATAGTATTTAACCTAAGAATCTCATGCTCTACGGAATTTTAATCGCGCTGCAGATGATCATTTCAGTCCTGCTGGTCGTCACTATCTTATTGCAGGCATCAAAAGGCGGTGGACTCGCAGGTATTGCCGGCGGGATGATGTCCTCGGCAGTGTTTGGCGGGCGTAGCGCCGCTTCCTTTTTAACGAAGGCCACGACGATTCTTGCCGCGCTGTTCATGATGAATTGCGTGGGCATGGCGGTCATGACAGCCAATCAGGGAAACGCCACGTCTGTGACTCAGCAAGCAGTGGGTCAGTCCCAAGCCGGCCCGGTTCCGAGTATCCCCGGTGGCACAACGGTGGATGAAGGACAATCGAATCAGGCTCCGGCCCAGACACCAACCCAGACTCCCGCGCAAACACCCGCACAATCCGGCGGCAAATAATACTCATGGCGGACGCATTGCTATGCGTCCCTACGGATGTTTGAGGGCACAAAGGAATTTTTCATCCCTCATCCCTCATCCCTTCTTCTTGCCCGAGTGGTGAAATTGGTAGACACACTATCTTGAGGGGGTAGCGCCGCAAGGCATCCCGGTTCGAATCCGGGCTCGGGCACCAATTCATATTCTGGGCGGGTCATTGATCCGCCCTACGTTTTATTCAATCACAAAAGAGATCTTTCATGCGTTTCACAATCATCAGCTTTATCGTCGCGTTCTTTTTGGTCGGCTGCGTCTCCAAACCGCCGGAGAAAAAGGATCCCCACGCGGGATTGAAAATGCCGCCCGGAATGACCAAGGAAGACCTGATGATGAGCGATGAGGTGAAGGGCGGGCTTGATCTTGACAACTTGATGGTTAATCTCCCGTCCGGTTGGACAAGGCAGGAGCCAAGTTCGCAGATGCGCGCCGCTCAAATTTCAATTGCCGCCGCTAGCGGTGACAAAGAGCCGGCGGATCTGGCCGTGTTCTTTTTCCCCGGTACAGGAGGTTCCTCAGCGGCAAATATCCAGCGCTGGCAGGGGCAGATGACGGGACCTAAAGGCGAGCCGGGAGCGGATGTGGCCAAGACTGATACGATGATGGTTGGGTTGCTCACGGTGATCACGACCGATCTTTCAGGAACACTGCTGGGCGCAGCATCCATGACCGGCGGCATGGGAGGAGAGCCAAAAGACAAGCCCAACATGCGAATGCTGGCGTCGGTGATTGAGACTCCTTCCGGCAACTGGTTTGTCAAGATCGTCGGGCCGCAGAAAACCATTGCTGCCAACGAGGCCAACATTCGCTCGTTCCTGAAGAAGGCCAGAGTCAAAGGGCTGAGCTGAATCCGCGCACCACATGACCGAATATAAACGAAAAGGCGCTGAGAAATCGGCGCCTTTTCTATTGCTTCGGAAAGTATCTTGTAGCGCCGCATGGATATGCGCTCTTGATGTCCTGATTCAACTTGAGATGAGGAGCGCATATCCATGCGGCGCTACGGAATATTCGACGGGAGAGTTACGTGCTGGTCACGCGTTGATGGCGGACAACTTCACCTTCGATCATGTAGATAACATCTTGCGCGATGTTGGTTGCAAGGTCGGCGATTCTTTCGAGATAGCGGATGGCGGAGAGGATCTGTACCCACTGTTCGAGGTGGGCGATGTCGCGACGCATTTCATCGAGGACTACTGAAAACATCTGATCCCGAAAATCATCCACTTCATCATCGGAAAGAATCACCGAACGCGCGAGCGCGGCATCGCCTTCGACCAGCGAATCCAGACACCGCCGCACCATCGAGCTTACCTTGTCGGCCATGACACTCATGGTTTTGGGTGTTGGCACTATTCCACGCAGATGGAGATATAGAACGCGTTCCGCCATATTGGTCGCATAGTCGCCCATGCGTTCGAGGTCGTTGTTCATTTTAAGAACCGCTACAAGAAAGCGCAGATCACGCGCCACCGGCTGATGGAGCGCGAGAATCTTAAGAATCTCTTCTTCAACTTGGACTTCGCGGCGATCAGTCTCAGCGTCAGCCGCAATGACTCGCTCCGCCAAGGCTCGATCGCAAGTAGCGAGAGCAGTGATCGAGTGCGAGATGCTCTCCTCGACTAACGTGCCCATTTCGAGGATCAATTTCTTGACTCGCTCAAGGTCTTTCAATAAGTGAACTGGCATTGCAAAACTTCCTTCCTATCCGAAGCGGCCGGTAATGTAATCTTCGGTTTGTTGTTCATCCGGTTTGGTAAAGATCTTTTTCGTCGGCCCGAACTCAATCAACTGTCCTTCATAGAAGAAAGCGGTGAAATCGGAGACGCGGGCGGCTTGCTGCATATTGTGGGTGACAATCACAATGGTGTAATCCTTGCGCAATTCGGCAATCAAATCCTCAATGCGCGCAGTAGAGCGAGGATCAAGCGCCGAAGCCGGTTCGTCCATCAGCACAATCTCAGGATCCACCGCCAACGCCCGGGCAATGCACAGACGCTGTTGCTGCCCGCCGGAGAGATCCATTGCGCTACTGTCCAGACGATCCTTGACTTCGTCCCACAAGGCGGCCTTTATTAAACTGCGCTCAACGATTCCGGCGAGTTTGCGATGGTCGTTTAGCCCGCCGATCCGAGGGCCATAGGCCACATTCTCGAAGATGGATTTGGGGAATGGATTGGACTTCTGAAACACCATACCCACTTTCCGCCGCAAGGCAAACACGTCGCTGCCGGAAGCGTAGATATCCTTGTCGTCCACCAGAACTCGACCGGTGATGCGGGTGTTCTCAATAATGTCGTTCATCCGGTTGAGTGTGCGGAGGAAGGTGGATTTTCCGCATCCCGAGGGGCCAATGAGAGCTGTCACGCGCGCCGCCTCGACCTGCATTGAAACGTCAAACAGAGCCTGCACGTTCCCGTAGAAGAACGAAAGTTTCTCGGCGCGAATCTTGACGGAGCGGTTTCCGTTCTTGAGGGTCGTTGTTACCATCGGTATTTTTTTCTCAGCCGACTGCGAACGATCATTGCAGCCAGATTAAGTCCCAAAACGAGCAGAATCAGCACCAACGCGGTGCCGTACTGCATCGGACGAGCTTTGCTCACGTCGGGAAGTTGC
>JAGVEU010000186.1 GCA_020057985.1 Calditrichota bacterium
CCGGACTGGTCACCGGACGGTAAGTGGATTGTCTATACGAATGGAGGTGACAAGAATGGACATCTTTGGTTGATGAAACCGGATGGTAGTGAGAAGCATCAGATAACATTTTGATTAGGACAGCAAGACTATGACATCGAACGGTTCGCCAACATTGGCAATCGTTCGCGAAAGAAAGGAAGGGTACATTTCCATGATTCAGAGAATTGCTATTCTTGCCACGCTCCTTGGCATATTGACTTGGCTCTCGCCGCAGGTTTCGGTGGCTGGTGATTTCCAAAATGAGATCTTTGTGAGATTCGTGGGTGATGTGGCGCACGTTGTGTCCACTGGGACATCGGCGCCAGTTGACAGCAGCACGATAAAGTCACCCGAGGTGCTCGCGATTCTGAACCGTCATCAAGCTCAAACGATTGTGAAGATGTTCAGCGACGGAGACACTGCCCGGATTTGGAGACAGTTAGCTGACGGTCAGACGATTCCAGAACCCAACTGGTTTGGCATTTTCAAGACTTCCTTCCCTGACTCAGCTTCGGCGGCAGCTGCGGTATCTGATCTAAAAGATGCAAGCCGGGTACTGTTCGCCCAGCAGAACGGGCTTTGTTATCCGCAAAGCAATCCGCCAAATGACCCGTTGCTTGTTGACCAGTGGGCATTGTGGAATCACGGGCAATATGGACTCACAGTCAATGCGGATATCAACGCTCCGGAGGCCTGGAACATCGAGACCGGGAGTAGTTCCCTTAAAATCGGCTTGATTGGTACAGGGGTCAAACTCGATCACCCTGACTTGCAGGGTAGGGTCAGCGGTGACTGGAACCAGACGCTCGCTCACGAGACGGCCGTTGCCGGTGTGATCGGCGCAATTACGAACAATGGTGAGGGAATAGCTGGTGTCAATTGGAATTCGCCTATGTTGTCCAAATGGGTCGGAAACAGTTTCTACGACTATCAACTGATCCATGACAAAACCATTGCCCTTGTGAATGAGGGAGCAAAGATAATCAACGCGAGTTACGGCGGCGCTGGTTTCTCCTACATCGAAATGCAGGCTATGTGCTATGCCTACAATTCGAACGTGTTGCTGATCGGTGCAGCAGGGAATGACAGTTCCGGGACAGTTTTCTGGCCGGCGAGACATAGGACGTTTATTGCTGTCTCATCAACTAATAGTGATGACGAACTCTCTCCTTTTAGTAACTGGGGAACTGAAATTGACGTCGCAGCACCCGGCGGTCAAGACACGTTGGCTCCCTGGTACGAGAACATCGTGACGACATCCGTCGGCGGGGACGGCTATGCAAGCTGGTTGGGGACTTCCTTCGCTGTTCCCCATGTCACCGGAGTCGCAAGCTTGCTGAAGAGCCATTATCCCAACCTATACAATGACGATATCGCTCATATCATTTACTACGGTGCTGATGACAAGGGGACCCCAGGGTGGGATTCACAGTTCGGTTGGGGTCGTCTTGATGCAGACAGCGCGTTCAAACTGATGAAAGCTCCGAATGTTTTCGCTCAATACAGCGCGTCGGGCGGATACAACTATTCCACCTCCGGCTACTATCAAGCCGTGCTCTACGGCTTTGAATCGCCGGCAGCGGGTAGTTACGTTGTAAAGCGGCATGAAGTGAGAAAGAGCGTTTCTTTTCAGTTCACATACTCTGACCTACCAAAGGCATGGGGCCGAGGACCTGCATCGAGTGGTTTGCCTCCGGAGAGTCCGATAATGCCGTTCAAGTTCTGCGAAGTAGTGCCTGGCACAATTACCGGTACCGGTTGCGAATTGCGAAGCTATGTGTATGAGGTTTGGAACATATTGGGTCAGTTTCTCGGCTGGGTGCCGTGTCAGCCATCGCAGGTCACTTTCGGCTACTCCGTTCTTGGGAAGTTCGGATGCACCTCCTGCGGTGACGCCAACAGCGACGAAGAAATTGACATTTCCGACGCGGTGTTCATAATCTCGTACGTCTTCTCCGGTGGCGCGGCCCCGGCTGACTGCAACTATGCAAACGGCCAGGGGGACGCCAACGGCGACCTCTCTGTGGATATCTCTGACGCGTACTACTTAATCGCCTACATCTACTCGGGGGGGCCGGCGCCGCATTGCTACGGTCTGTAGTTCTCGTCGGTCGAGCCCCCGTGGTTTGACTCACGCTCTTGCTGATTTGCAAACAGCAGGCTCTAATACTCAAGGCCGTTGCCCCTGCCGAACAACGGCCTTTTGCTTGGTTATTCGCTAGTCGGCATCCTTTCCATCGGTATTCTCCACACAACGCAAATTCGTTTCCCGTCGTAATTCCCCTTGCCATTTGCTTGTGTTTTGCTTATCCTTTCTCAGGTTATCCATATTCGATTCGCGCCATGCCGTGCGGGTGAATATCTGAATGGGCAGAACATGCTTTTGACAAGCCGCAACATTTATCTACGATTCCTGCGAAAAAGCGATGCTGCTCGCTGCTTTGCGGCGATTGAAGAGAGCCGCCACGAGCTTGAGTATCACGTCATCGGCCCGTCGCGATTGCCTTCGGTGTCGGAAGTAGAACAGCTTATCGAAAGAGCGAAGCAGCAACGACGATTACGACAAGGCTATTTTCTTGGAATCTTCGCTTCACCAACAAATCAATATGTCGGTTACGTCAACCTGCATGGTACCGGTAAGCAGAATCGTTCGGGCGAGGTTGGCTATTGGGTGCGAACTTCTCAAGCCGGAAAAGGTATCGCCACCACGGCAACGGCGCTGATTGTGCTCTTTGGTTTCAAGGAGCTGAAGTTGCATAAGATCCTGCTGCGCGCCGCCGCCGACAATCCCGCCTCATGGCGGATTGCCGAAAAACTTGGCTTCGTCTATGAAGGCACTCAGCGTCACGAGCAGCTTTTGCCGCGCGGTTGGGTAAATCTCAAATGCTACAGCATGCTTGAAGACGAATACCGCCAACTGAGGCCGCTTCTGACACGGTTAGCCAAAGGCAAGAAAGCCTGACAGGTTCTGTCAGGGGTAGGGCATAGATTGAAAATTAACCTGAGATAATGAGGAGCTTCAATGCTTGCTAAAGTCATCTCGTCCGCGGTTCTGGGTATTGATGCTTACAAGGTGGAAGTCGAAGCCGATATCACGCCGCAACTCCCCGCTTTCGCGACTGTCGGTCTTCCAGATGGCGCGGTGAGAGAATCCAAAGAGAGGGTGCAGTCAGCGATCAAGAATTCCGAGTTCATTTTCCCCAACAAGAAGGTTACGATCAATCTGGCTCCGGCGGACATTCGCAAAGAGGGGTCGGCGTTTGATCTGCCGATGGCCGTTGGCATCCTCGCCGCCACTGGGCAGATCATGCGCGAGACCTTTGATGACTTGGTCATGCTCGGCGAATTATCCCTCGACGGTACTCTCAAACCAATCCCCGGCGTACTCCCGATGGCGATGAATATCCACAAGAACGGCATCCGCGGCATGATTGTCCCGCGCGAAAATGCTTCCGAGGCCGCCATGGCGGAAGGTCTGGAGGTCTATCCGGTCGGCTCCCTTCGGGAGGCGGTCGCCTTTCTCGAAGACGAACGGCTGGTCGCTCCGTTCAAGATCGACATGAAAGCGGTCTTCAATACCGCGCGCCATTACACCATCGACTTTGCCGAGGTCAAAGGTCAGGAGTCCACCAAGCGGGCATTGGAAATCGCTGCCGCCGGAGGACACAATATCATTCTCGTCGGTCCTCCCGGCTCCGGCAAGACCATGCTGGCGCGTCGCCTGCCGACTATTCTACCCGATGTGACGTTGGAGGAAGCGCTGGAAACTACCAAGATTCATTCCGTTGCCGGTATCCTGCCCGCCAACACACCTTTGATTGCCACGCGACCTTTTCGCTCGCCGCATCACACGATCAGCGATGCTGGCCTAATCGGCGGCGGTCGCATTCCGAGACCAGGGGAGGTGTCTCTCTCACACAACGGCGTGTTGTTCCTTGATGAACTGCCGGAGTTCCGCAAGGACGTTCTGGAAATGCTGCGTCAACCATTGGAAGATGGCTTCGTCACGATTTCCCGCGCCATGACTTCACTGACCTATCCATGTAAACTCATGCTCGCCGCTGCCATGAATCCCTGTCCCTGCGGCTACTATGGCGACATCACCCACGAATGCAGTTGCACGCCTGTACAGATGCAGAAATATCATAGCCGCATTTCGGGGCCGCTGCTTGACCGGATTGACATTCACATCGAAGTCCCCGCGGTCAAGTACAAGGAACTTGCCGACACGACGCTGGCAGAAAAATCGGAACTCATTCGCGAACGGGTCAATGCCGCTCGCCAGCACCAGCACGTGCGTTTTGCCGGACACAAGCATATCCACTGCAACGCCCACATGGAGTCCAAAGACATCCGCGATTTCTGCCCACTGGACGAAAAATCACACGATCTGTTACGTACGGCGATCGGCAGGCTCGGTCTTTCGGCGCGCGCTTATGATCGCATCATCAAAGTCGCCCGCACGATTGCGGATATCGACGGCATCGCCAACATCCAGTCCGCCCACATTGGTGAGGCGATCCAATATCGGAGCTTGGATAGAAATCTCTGGATGAGTTGAAAAGAGAAGGGACAATGTAATGATGGTTTTAGATGAGCCAACAGAGCGAAGCAACTACGGCAGAGGTTCTACGCGGCTGGGCAACATGCTAGCAGTTTGCTGAAAAACAGCATCGCGCGTTGATGATTGGCTTTCTCGATGGAGCGTTTTCGTTGCTTGCCGGTTATCTTGGGGGAAGTTTGTGGTC